>CAZGSQ010000110.1:0-13060 GCA_964528535.1 uncultured Tangfeifania sp.
CCAGACTGTCGCTAAGCTGGCCATGGCCAGACTTTGTCCACCCATGCTGGGACAGGTAGTGGCCGAGTCAGCTGTTGATTCGCCACCCGAATACATGGAGGATGTTTACAAGGAGTACCTCCAGCGCAGGGATTATTTCATTGCTGCATTGAACCAAATCGAAGGAGTCTATTCACCCATGCCGATGGGAGCCTTTTATTCGATGGTTCGACTTCCCATTGACGACAGCGACCGTTTTTGCCAATGGATGCTTGAGGAGTTTGAGCACAAGGGAGCCACCGTCATGATGGCGCCCGCCTCGGGATTCTATTCCACTCCCGGTATCGGAAACGATCAGGTGAGGGTTGCCTACGTCTTGAACAGGGAAGATTTGAAAGAAGCCGTGGAATGTTTGGAAGTGGCCCTTAAAATCTATCCTGGAAGAACTATTTGAAAGATTGGGATCTAATTTCGTTCGACTTAATGCGAATTGTCATACAAGTAAAAAGCCGGAAATTCCGGCTTTTTACTTGTATGACAATTGTTGTGTGAATGTGCTACAGGTCAGTGATTACCCGATGACGCGGAACCAGCATTTTCATCAAGGTCCAGGTGATGATGTAGGTAAATGAACAGACGATGAACATGATTCCATAGGCTATTTTTGGGGTAGCAACGTAGAAATCGGTCAGGTGACCTACCAATTGCTGAATCAGGACTCCTCCCAATCCTCCGGCCATGGCACCGATTCCGGTGACAGATCCGATGGCTTTCTTTGGAAACATGTCAGAAACAGTGGTAAACATGTTGGCCGACCAGGCCTGGTGTGCAGCAGCTCCGATGCAGATGACAGCAACTGCCAGCGTGGAGGCGTAGGTGCCAAATTTGTCGACATTGCCGAAGTATTGGGTAGACAATACGACCAAAGGAAAGAGTGCGATAATAAACATTGTGGTCATGCGGGCCTTGTAAACCGGCATTCCTTTTTTCATCATCATCAGGGAGATACTCCCACCGAAAACACTTCCGAAAATTGCGACCCCATACACGATGAAGGTTGGCCACATCACCTCAGCCTTGGTCATGCCGAACTGTTTGTGAAGGTAATCGGGCAACCAGAAGAGGTAGAACCACCAGATCCCATCGGTCATGAATTTGCCGACAAATACTGCCCACGTTTGACGGTAGGTCAAGAGTTTCAGCCATGGAACCTTTGCTTTATCCTGGTCGATCTCGGCCTGGTTGGTTAAAACAACATCATCGCTGTGGATGTACTCATATTCTTCTTTGGAGAGTCTTTTTTGTTTTGAAGGTGATTCATAATAGATAAACCAGAAAATCAGCCAAAGGAAACCCACTGCTCCCGTGATCACAAACGCCATCTTCCATCCAAGCTGGTCGCCGAAGATAACCATACACCATGGTACGAAAAGGGCAGCAATCATGGCTCCCAGGTTCGAGCCGCTGTTGAAGATCCCCGTTGCAAGGGCACGCTCTTTCTTTGGAAACCACTGAGCTACAGTCTTGATGGATGCAGGGAAGTTTCCTGCCTCTCCCAGGCCGAACATGCTCCTGATGGCCACGTGAACGGCAATGACGCTCCCTGCAAGTGCATTCAAAATGCCAAAAATTGACCAGATAATCAGTGACAATGCCAGGCCTAATTTGGTTCCTATTTTATCTATCAGCCATCCAGCAACGATGGTCATTCCAGCATAAAATGCAGTAAAGAAGGAGGTGATAAACGCAAAGTCTGAATTGGTCCAACCGAAGCCTCCAGTAGCTACTGGTGAGCAGAAAAATTCTTTCAGGTAGGCGATTACCTGCCGGTCCATGTAATTGATAGTTGTCGCAAAAAGCAACAGTGTGGCGATGACCCATCGGTACCTGCCGATTTTTTGTGTTATTCCATTTTTTTCGTTCATTCAGTTTGTAGTTTTGGGTATGTCTTATTTTCCGAATCCAAAATATTTTTCAGCGTTGTTGAAAGAGATGTCCTCTACCATTTTACCAAGAAGCTCCATGTCGGAAGGGATTTCACCTTTTTCGACATCGTTGCCCAGCAGATTGCAAAGGATTCTTCTGAAGTATTCGTGGCGCGGGTAGGAGAGAAAACTCCTTGAATCAGTCAGCATTCCGACAAAACGGCTCAAAAGACCGAGGTTGGAGAGAGATTTGATCTGATTTTCCATGCCATCTTTTTGATCCAAAAACCACCAACCCGAACCATACTGGAGCTTTCCAGGTATGGTGCCATCCTGAAAATTGCCTATCATCGCGGCCATCATGTCGTTGTCGCGGGGGTTGAGGTTGTACAGGATGGTCTTTGTCAGTTTGTCCTCACTGTCCAGTTTGTTCAGTAATTTCGACAATGGCCTGGCGATCTCCAGGTCTCCGATGGAATCGAATCCTTTGTCGGGACCAAGCAAGTTGAACAAACGGCTGTTGTTGTTGCGGAGGGCACCGAGGTGGTACTGCTGTGTCCAGCCACGCTTGTGGTCCATGACCCCAAATTCGTACAGCATCACAGATTTAAACTGGTTGCTCTCCTCCAACGTAAGTTGATTGCCAGCCCTAACTTTTGCGAAGATGTTTCTAATTTGCAGATCGGTATAATCCGCTGCATAAATGGTATCCAGACCATGGTCTGACAACCTGCAGCCATTTTCATGGAAGAAGCTGTGGCGTTTGTCGATGGCGGCAATAAATTCGTCGTAACCGGAGATGCTGCAGTTGGCGGCTTCCTCTAATTTTTTGACGTAGTTGTTGAAGGCGGTTGGATCATCCACCATCATCGCAGCATCGGGACGCCATGCCGGTAATACCTGAACTTTAAAGCCACTTTGCTTGATTGCTTTGTGGTATTCCAGGGTGTCGACAGGATCGTCGGTGGTGCAGATGGTATGTACATTGGCTTTCTGAATGATGCCACGGCAGGAAAATCCCTCTGAATTCAACTGTTCGTTGCAATTGTCCCAAATGGCCTTTGCGCTCCCGGGGTTCAGCACTGTTTTGATGCCGAAAGGACTGCGTAGTTCGAGGTGTGTCCAGTGGAAAAGGGGATTGCGAAGTGTGTAGGGAACTGTCTCTGCCCATTTTTCGAATTTTTCCCAATCGGTGGCATTGCCTGTGCAATAGCGTTCGTTGACGCCGTTTGTCCGCATGGCCCTCCATTTGTAATGATCTCCGTTCAGCCAAATCTGGGCCATGTTGTCGAACCGTTTGTCATCTGCAATCTCTTTGGGTGCAATGTGACAATGGTAATCAAATATGGGCATTTTTGAGGCATGGTCGTGGTACAGTTCTTTTGCAGTCTCTGTTTGCAAAAGGAAATCTTCGTCCATAAAAGCTTTCATAGGAAGAGATATGAGATATGAGTTATGAGAGATGAGATATGAGTTATCAGGTACTTTAGTTACTTTTTTATACTAAAGTTTGAAAAGACGCTTCAAATGCCTGTCGTACAAATTTTCTTCGACACACTGACCGATGATAGCGCTGTTGGCTTTCAGCAAGTCGGTGTAATAGACACCCATTTCGGAAGCAATTTTGTATCCGACATGAATCAACTGTCTCAGATTGGCATTGTAGTCGGGATGTCCAGGAATGTGGCGCAGGGTATTTGCGAATTTTTCGCTGCTCCAGGTGGCTACCTCCTCGGGAGAAGGAAGCTGATCCGTTTTGATATCTATCACATCGGCATAAGGCGCACAAAGCTCCTCTTTTCGGGAAAGTGCCTGGGTGTAAATTGATTTTGCCGCATTCAAAGCTTCGCCTCCTGCAACAGCAAGCCCGATTACCTCCTCGAGCCAGGTTGTTCCGGCTGTCTTAACATGAATTCCTTTGTCATATTTGGCGATAATTCGTTGTATTTCAGGGTATATAGAGAATTTATCAGAACCTGAGTGGATGCTCAATTTAAGATTGTCCATCATTTTGAATTCTTTGACGGCATAATCAATTACCAGAATATCCTCTTCAAATTCTTTGGCAAACATCGCCACGTCTCCTACGTAATCCACTCCCTTGTTGAACCTGCCAGTGAATTTTGGCGCAATGGTCTGGGCTGGAATTGCATGGTTGGCGATCATTTTCAGGATAAAAAATAGTTCCACAGGCGATTGAGGCGATTCAACTTCATCCATGGAGATCTCAGTAACAAAATCGTCAGAACCTTTGTGGGTTGCAATAAACTGATAGATTTTTCCTGCCTCGGAGATGGCGGTCAAGAATTTACCGGCAATTTTTTCGAGCAAGGCTTCATCCACATGAAAGGGATGGGTAATGTTCGGAATGTTAAGTTCTCCTGTAAATGCAGCACAAGAAGCAACAAAAGCTGCTGTATCTTCCGGTGAAGCAGCAATGCCTATTTTGGAAGCTACATCAATGGTAAAGAAATCTGAAGAGGTGATAAAACCTGCAACGTTGCTTAGGTTGATGTGGTCGGCATCGACGCAATAATCGCCTGTGTAGCCCAACTCACTGACGGCCTGATCGGCCTCTTTTCGGGTATCTGCGGGATTTGAATGCACATACATGTGCTCCCTGTTGGATTTATTCCAAACGGGAGTCACTTCGATTCCTCCCTTTTGTGCCTTCAGCAATGCGCTCAATTGGGCATTCCCCTGATGGGCGAACCTGTCGCCGATTCCAAAACTATATTTTCCGATCTTTTTCATAATAAAAAAATTTTTCCGTGTTCGTTCACGAAAGTAAATAATTTTTTGATCCAAGGATAAATAAAATGGTATTTTTGATGAAATAAATGAAAATAAAATTTTTCCGTGTTCGTACACGAATAAATTATATTTAAATTTGCTCCATCTTATTTGAAAAAGTGAAAAGAAGCATTCGCATCAAAGATATCGCACTCAAGGCCGGCGTTTCGATTGGAACCGTCGACAGGGTTTTGCACAAACGGGGAGAGGTATCTGTAGAAACCAAGTCAAAGATTCAGCAGATCATCGACGAGATGAACTATCGTCCGAATTTGTTGGCCAGCAGTCTGGCCTCCAAGAAGACAATTGTCTTTGCAACTTTGATGCCGAAGGCTGCCAACCAGGACACCTACTGGTCGAAACCTCAATCAGGAGTTGAGAAAGCCAAGAATCAACTCAAGGAATACGGTGTCCGGATCAAACAGTTTTTCTTCGAGATGGAGGACTCCTCTTCATTTGCCGCAGAGGCTGAAAAGCTGATTCTATCACAGCCAGATGGGGTGATGCTGGCACCTTGCGCCAAACGGGAGGCGCTCAATTTTACCCGTAAACTCGATGAGCTTAAAGTACCTTACCTATTTATAGATTCAATCTTGCCGAATACAAATCCTATCAGTTTTGTGGCGCAAAGTTCATTTGACAGCGGATTCCTGGCTGCCAAGTTGATTGATTGGGGACTTAGTGAGACAGGCACGATTCTGCTTATTCATGTTGCAAGGGAGCTTGACAATGCGAATCATCTGCTTCTTCGCGAGAAGGGTTTCAACAGGTATTTTGAATTGAAGAAAGACAACCTGCACAAACTGGTGAAGATGGAAATCTCCGGAAACAGCGAAGCTGAAATTGTTGCTCTTCTGGCCGGGTTGGGGATCGAACCTTGCCAGGTTCAAGGTGTTTTTGTAACCAACTCCAAAGTTCACCTTGCTGCTGCCTGTTTCAAAACGCTTTGTGTCACACCAAAAATAATTGGTTACGACTTGATTCCTCAAAATATGGGACTGCTCAGGGAGGGTAAGATTGATTTTTTAATCTGTCAAAAACCTGAAATTCAAGGTTATCAGTCGATTCAACTACTCTTTGATCACCTCGTGAAAAAAGAGAAGATCCGGAAGGAGAATTTTACATCCATTGATTTGGTGACCCTCGAAAACATCGACTTTTACAACTCTTTCTAAATATTTCTAAACCATATAAATTTCTTAAAAATGAAAAAAATCTCTTTTGACGACTTGAACGGAAAAGTATGTGTCATTACCGGTGGCGCAGGCGTAATTGGTATTTCTCTTGTCAAAGCCCTTGTATCGGTAGGTACCAAAGTTGCGATTGTGGATATCAACGAAGAGCTGGCACAGCAGGTTGCTGCCGAAATCAGCAAAGAATTTGATGCAACCTGCATTGGCGTGAAGGCCAACGTGCTTGACAAAGAATCGCTCGAAGCTGCCAAATTGGTGATCAACGAAAAGCTCGGTCCTATCGAACTGCTTATAAACGGAGCAGGAGGCAACTCACCACAAGCTACAACCCAGGTAGAGCAGATGGAAGAGACGGATCTGGAAAACCTCGAAAAAACATTCTATGGACTCCAGATGGAAGGCTTTGACAAAGTTTTTGCCTTGAATTTCAAGGGGACTATCCTGCCAACCATGGTCTTTACACGCGACATTCTTATCCAAAAGAAGGGCTCTGTCATCAACATCTCTTCGATGAATTCCTACCACCCCCTCACGAAAATCCCTGCTTATTCGGCAGCAAAAGCCTCTGTCAACAACTTCACCGAATGGTTGGCGGTTCACCTTGCCAAGATGGGTATTCGTGTTAATTCGGTTGCTCCAGGCTTTTTTATTACGAACCAAAACCGTTTTCTGGTGCTTGACGAAAAAACCGGTGGTTATTCAGCCCGCGGCAACAAGATTGTCACCAACACCCCAATGGGTAAATTTGGTGATCCTGACGATTTGCAAGGTGCCACCCTTTACCTTTTGTCGGACATCTCTTCTTTCGTCACCGGAATTGTAATTCCGATCGACGGAGGCTTCAATGCCTACAGCGGCGTTTAAACCTGCGGCCAAACCCGGGGGCCGGAACATTACCCTTCGGTTACCCTTGCGGATGGGACATATAGAAACCTTCAAACAATATTAACATTTCAAACTCTTGCACATGAGCCTTACTTTAAAACAAAATTGCAAAACCTCCCTTCTGGTTCCAACCAGCATGGGGGTTAGGATTACACCACTCAACGGACAACCAGTACACAGTAGTTCTCTGTTTCAGATGGAGGTTTCCAGTGCCGAATCAAACGTAGCAAGTATCTCTTCTTATCTGGGACTTCCTGTTAAGGTACTGACGACCTTCGTGAAAGATAGTCCGATTGCCAAAATGATCAAAAGCAATCTTCTTAGCAGAAACATGACTTTCGAAGGAGTCGAAGTAGAACAAGGCGATCCATGGGGATACCGCCACCAGTTCAACATCGCCGACAGTGGCTATGGGACTCGTGGTCCACGCGTACAAAACGACAGGGCCGGAGAAGTGGGTCGTACCCTGAATGTGAAAGATTTTGACCTCGAAAGAATCTTTGTCACGGAAGGTGTTCAAATTGTACATCTGTCCGGATTAATTGGTGCATTGTCGCCCGAGACCAGTAAATTCTGTCTTGAACTGGCCCGTGCAGCCAAGAAAAACGGAACACGCATTGCTTTTGACTTGAATTACCGTGCCTCCTTCTGGAAAGGCAGAGAAGCGGAACTAAGCGCTATTTTCGAAGAGATTGCCTCTGTTTCAGATATTTTAATAGGAAATGAAGAAGATTTTCAGCTTTGTTTGGGCATCGAAGGTCCAGAGGCCGGTGGCAAGCAGATAAGTTCTGAAATCGACGGTTTCAAGGAGATGATATACAGGGTCAAGGCAAAATTTCCCAATGCTTCAGTTTTCGCCACCACACTTCGTCAGGTGGTCAGCGTCAACGAGCATTTGTGGGGTGCCATCGTTTTGGAGGGTACGGAGTGGCATGTTGTCGAGCCACGTAAAATCACCATTCTTGATCGCATTGGAGGCGGCGACGGATTCGTTGGAGGTTTGCTTTACGGTATCCTGAAGGGTTGGGAACCAGCCAAATGGATACAGTTCGGCTGGGCTTCCGGCGCATTGGCAACGACATTCCTTACAGATTATGCCCAGCCAGCCGATGAGGACATGGTGTGGAGCATCTGGAAGGGAAATGCAAGGGTAAAGCGATAGAAAAACTCAAGTGTACCGAATATTTATACAAGTTGCGAAATGATTTACTACAAAATAGGTTCCACATCGCATGAACTGACCGCACAAGATCTGAAGAAAGGTCTTTTTGAGGCATTCGAAAAATTGGGCAAGAAGGCAAAGGTACTTGCCATTCCACCGGATTACACACGGCTTCCGAGCCGGGCCGGTGAGTTGACAGAGATGGCATGGCAATATTATGGAGCGGTATTGACGGATGTCTTGCCTGCCCTGGGTACCCATTCACCAATGACAGCCCACCAGATTGCGCACATGTTCGGATCGATGCCTGCATCCTTGATCAGGGAGCACGATTGGCGGAACGACATAGTTACAGTAGGTGAGGTACCGGCCTCCTTCGTGAAAGAGGTCTCCGGCGGAGCTGTTGAGTTTCCATGGCCTGCACAGGTAAACCGCCTCTTGCTGGAGGGTAATTTTGATCTGATTTTGTCACTTGGTCAGGTGGTTCCCCACGAAGTGGTGGGTATGGCCAACTACAACAAGAACATTTTCGTGGGAACGGGTGGCGTTGAGGGAATCAACAAGAGTCATTTTGTAGGTGCAGCCTATGGGATGGAGCGCATGATGGGCCATGCAGATACTCCTGTTCGGAGGATCTTCAACTATGCCTCAGAAAATTTTACTCAAAATCTGCCCATTGTTTACGTTCAAACAGTAGTCGGACTGGATAAAAGCGATGGCAAGATCAAGACGCGCGGTCTCTTTATAGGTGACGATTACGAGGTTTTCGACCTTGCAGCAAAACTGGCGCTCCAAACCAATTTCGAAATGCTCGAACAGCCTCTGAAAAAGGTGGTAGTTTACTTGGATCCTACTGAATTCAAGAGTACCTGGCTGGGAAATAAATCGGTTTACCGCACCCGGATGGCACTTGCCGACGAAGGTGAACTAATTATTCTGGCTCCTGCACTCGTTGAATTTGGCGAAGACAAGGAGATCGACAGACTCATCAGAAAGTACGGTTACCACGGAACTCCTGCCACGCTAAAAGCTTGTGACGACCACGAAGAGCTCCGAAACAACCTGAGTGCTGCAGCACACCTGATACATGGCTCCTCTGAAGGACGGTTCAGCATTACCTATTGTCCGGGCAAGGGAGCAGAGAATCTGACCCGGGAGGAGATTGAGGGAGTTGGGTTCAATTTTGCCGACATCGATGTTGTGAGCGGGAAATATGATCCTAAAAAACTTAAGGATGGCTTCAACACCTTGCCGGATGGCGAAGAGATCTTCTACATCTCCAATCCGGCACTTGGTTTGTGGGCCTATCGCGAGAGGTTTAAGTATTAGAAGGAAAAAGGGAAAAGAAAAATGAAGATCATCATCGACGACAAGATCCCCTACATTCAGGGTGCGTTCGAACCTTTTGCAGAGGTAGTCTACCTTGCAGGTTCCAAGACGACCCCAGAAGTGGTGAAAGATGCCGATGCATTGATTACCCGAACCAGAACCACATGCAATGAAGCATTGTTGTCGGGATCGTCAGTTAAAATAATTGCAAGCGCTACCATTGGGTATGATCATATCGATACCGGTTATTGCGAAAGATCAGGAATCAAGTGGACCAATGCGCCAGGATGCAACTCCAAATCTGTGGAACAATATGTTGCTTCAGCATTGATGGTCATGGCGCAAAGAAAGCACATCAATCTTGCCGGAAAGACAATTGGCATCGTTGGTGTAGGTAATGTTGGTTCAAAGGTGGCCAGGATTGCTGAAATCTTTGGCATGCGTGTTTTGCTCAACGATCCGCCTCGGGCAAGGCAAGAAGGAGAAGGTGGATTCGTCGGCATTGCTAAAATACTTGAAGAATCTGACTTCATCACGCTGCATGTTCCCCTGGAGCATGCAGGCTCTGATGCAACCTACCACATGGCAAATGCGCAATTCTTTGCCGGCATGGTGCGCCATCCTATATTTATCAACAGCTGCAGGGGCGAAGTGGTGAATTCCGCCGATTTGAAACAAGCGATTGAAACTGGTCAGATTTCGGGGGCAGTAGTCGACTGTTGGGAGAATGAACCCAATCCTGATCCGGCACTTTTGGGGCTGGTTGACCTGGCTACACCGCACATTGCCGGATATTCGAGAGACGGTAAGGCAAAAGGCACGGAAATGAGCGTTCATGCTGTCAGTCGCTTTCTGGAATTGGGAGCCAACAACTGGAAGGCAACGAATGTTGAAAAACCCACGGATTCAGAGATTATGATAGATGGAACGGATAGATCTGTGCAGGCAATATTGGCTGAGGCGATCCTGGCTACTTACGACATCAGGGAAGATGATACCCGATTGCGGGCGAGTCTAACTACTTTTGAGAAACAACGCGGGGATTATCCCGTACGCCGTGAATTTCCTGCCTACCAGGTATTTGGCAAATTCAACAGCATCAAAGTGATTGAGAAATTGAAGAAACTGGGCTTTGGGCTTTGAGATATGAGACATGAGATATAAGACGTGAGACATGAGATATTAGATATGAGACATAAGACATGAGATATAAGACATGAGATATAAGACATGAGATATAAGATTTAAGACAGGAGATATGAGGAGTTATATAGGGAATTATGTATAAGTTAAGGAGATAAATAGAGCAATAATAATTTTTTAATATTTTTAAAATGAAGAAGGCAGATATTGGATTAATTGGTTTGGCCGTGATGGGTGAAAACCTGGTTTTGAACATGGAGAGCAAAGGCTTTACCGTGGCAGTGTACAACAGATCGGTAGATAAAGTAGATAAATTCATTACCGGTCGTGGTGCAGGAAAAAATTTCATCGGATGCCACAGCATTGCTGAGATGTGCCAAAACCTGGAACGCCCTCGCAAAGTGATGATGTTGGTAAAAGCCGGATCTCCGGTTGACGATTTTATCGAACAAATTATTCCCCATCTTGAAGCAGGTGACATCATCATAGATGGTGGTAACTCTCATTTTCCTGATACGATCCGTCGTACAAAATATGTCGAAAGCAAGGGCCTGCTCTTTGTAGGAACAGGCGTTTCGGGTGGCGAAGAGGGAGCTCTTCTGGGTCCTTCGATGATGCCTGGCGGTTCTCCGGCGGCATGGCCTGCCGTGAAAACCATCTTTCAGGCAGTTGCTGCCAAGGTGGAAGGCGAACCTTGCTGCGACTGGGTTGGAGAGAACGGAGCCGGTCACTTTGTGAAAATGGTTCACAACGGCATCGAATATGGCGACATGCAGATCATCTGTGAAGCCTATCAGATTATGAAGGAGCTGCTTGGAATGACCGCCGATGAGATGCACGACACATTTGTCGAGTGGAACAAGGGCGATCTCGATAGTTATCTGGTCGAAATCACACGCGATATCCTTGGTTTCAAGGATGAAAACGGAGAGCCACTGGTCGAAAAAATTCTGGATACTGCCGGTCAGAAAGGAACCGGTAAGTGGACAGGCGTAGCTGCCCTCGATCTGGGAATTCCGCTTACTTTGATAGGAGAATCCGTATTTGCCAGATGTCTTTCCGCTCAGAAAGATTTGAGGGTGAAGGCATCGAAAGTACTTCATGGTCCGGAGAAAAAATTCACCGGCGACAGGGCACAATTCCTCAACGATTTGAAAGATGCACTTTTTGGCGCCAAGATTATCTCTTATGCACAAGGTTATGACCTGATGGGCGAAGCTGCCAAGGAGTACAAATGGAACCTCAACAATGGCGGTATCGCTTTGATGTGGCGTGGAGGTTGCATCATTCGTTCCGTTTTCTTGGGCAAAATCAAAGAGGCATTTGAAAAAAATCCAGGACTCGAACATCTTTTGCTGGATGCCTTTTTTACAGAAACCATCGAGAAGGCCCAGGCCGGATGGAGACGTGTCGTGGCTACTTCCTTCTCAAACGGAGTACCGATTCCTTGCCTCGCAACTGCCCTTACCTATTTCGACGGATTCCGCAGTGAACGTTTGCCTGCCAACTTGTTGCAGGCCCAGCGTGACTATTTTGGTGCACATACCTACGAAAGACTGGACAAACCACGTGGCGAATTCTTTCATACCAACTGGACAGGAAGGGGAGGGGATACCGCATCTTCTACTTATACCGTTTAGTTAATTCTGGCTTACATCAATGTATCCTTAAAAAAGAGAACTGCCAAATTTGGTTGGTTCTCTTTTTTTTAAGGATAAATATAAAAATTGCCACCATTCGGCAGTACCTTGGATGGCAACTTTCCGAGTGCCTAATGGAGCCAATATCTTCAGGATTTGCGTTTTCTTAACGGTGATGAATTTTAATTCCTTCCCATTCCAAGCAAAATAGCAAAATTAGCTATCTTTGAATCTGTCATACAACCTACCAAATAAATTTTGTAATCGATGGATTTAAGATGCAAGATGCTTTTGTTCTTTTTATTGGTTTTTCGAATCGTTGGGGCACAGCAGGACCCATTCCATGTTGGTATTCACCAGCTGGAGAGCCTGCAGTTCCGGAGTCGTGGTGACTCAGCATTACTGCAAATGCAACCTGCTCCTGAAAAGCCAACTCCCTTGTTGACTTACAAGAAGGCAGATCTTACCCGAAAGGTGTTTGGATGGCATCCTTATTGGGCCTCGGCAAGCGCCTACCTCTCCTATGATTACACAGTTCTCTCGCATCTTGCCTATTTCAGTTATGAAACGGATACAGTCACCGGAGGCTACAAGACAATCAATGGCTGGGATCAAACTCCCATCATTGATTATGCTCACCAGCAGGGTTGTAAGGTGATTTTAACCGTTACAAACTTTGGGACGGCAGCCAACAAGGCAATTTTGAGGGATACTTTGAAGCAGATTAAGATGATCCAGACAATCACTTCGCTCTTAAAATCACGAAATGGCGACGGTGTCAACTTTGATCTGGAGTCGGTTGCAGCAGCTTATCGTACCAATCTTACTTCGTTCATGCGCAGGGCTGTTAAGATGATAAAATCAGAGCTTCCTGCGGCAGAGATTTCAATGGCGACTCCTGCAGTTGACTGGAGTGGCTCATGGGATTTGCCTGCCCTGGCTGGAATCTGTGACTACCTGATCGTGATGGGGTACGACTACTATTGGGCCAGTTCCCCGACTGCCGGTCCG
>CAZGSQ010000111.1:0-13057 GCA_964528535.1 uncultured Tangfeifania sp.
CAATTTGATGTTGCCACCCCAAAAAGAAAATTTTCTATTTTCAATCCCGTTGTCGGTAAACCGTGGCAAGACGTTCTCGCTGCCCCAGGTATCTCTGGTCAATTTACCCAAATTTGGCATCGGAAGAAACCTGTCCATGAAGCGACCGCCAAAAACGAGTTTGCTCCATTCGGCCGGACGAGGCCGCTCGGTGGTTTGGGCTTTAACATCGGGTTGCAGGGCAACCAAACTGAGAAATAGAGAAATAAAGGAAAAAAATCGAATCATGTTGTTATTTGAATGGTTGTTGAGAAGTTTTGAAAAGAAGTCAGCCGGGGTTTGATACCAGCTCTCTGCATTTGCGGCAAAGCTGGTGATTTTTTTGATCTATATCTTCAACATAGGTACTTGATCTCATGACGCAGGTTGGGTCGAAGCAATGAATCAGGCCGAATGTATGGCCCAATTCATGAATGACCTCCTTTCTGAAGCGGTTCAGGAGTATTTTTTCGTCCTTGAATATTCCGTAACGTTCGTTTCTCAACCTGTAAATAGAGGCGATTCCGGCCCGGCCATTGAGATAAGCCTGCCCAAAAATATAGGTTAATATCGGAATAAAAAGATCTACGTTGAATATTCCAAGGGTCTTGTCATTCTCTGTGGCAAACCCTGAATCTACTTCTTTAAGTAACTGGAATCCGTCGTATTGCCGACGTGACGGCTCAAAGAAATGGCTGAGGTCCAGATGACCCTCTTTGGTCTTCACCGGAAGAAGAAATTCGTGCTCTACATCTGTGACGATCTTTTCGAGAAGACCCTTCTCAAAGTACCCAAACGATATCAAGTTAATTTTTTCCAAATTCATTCACAGACGGATTTGACAGGGGGAGACAGGCAGAAATGACTAAAGCATCTTTAAAAGACTATTTGGGAGGGGTTAGACCGTATTTCTTAATTTTATTGTAGAGAGTTACCCGGTCTAATTTCAACGCTTTTGCCGAGACTGTAATGTTCCAGCTGTATTTGGTAAGAATCGAAAGAATGTGTTTTTTTCCAAGATCGTCCAGACTTTCGAAGGTAGGTTTCACGCTTTCTCTGGCCAGAGGTAGGTCTTTTAGCATGATCTTCTTTCCATTTCCGACAACAATGGCACGTTCCACCATGTTTTCAAGCTCGCGGATATTTCCGGGAAAGGAGTATGCTTCCATACGTTGCAAGGCGGAAGGCTCAATCGGAACGACAGGCCTGTTCATCGAGGCACAATATTTTTTGATGAAGTATTCTATCAGAAATGGGATGTCTTCGCTCCGCTCACGCAAGGGCGGAACATTGATATTCACCACATTGAGTCTGTAAAAAAGATCCTCTCTGAAGAGACCCTTTTCGACCATACTCTTTAAATCCCTGTTAGTAGCACAAAGTACCCTGAAGTCTGAATTGATTTCTTTGTTCCCCCCTACTCTGACAAAACTCTTGGTTTCCAGAACCCGCAACAATTCAACTTGCATTTTTGGAGAAATCGTGGCAATTTCATCCAAGAAAATGGTTCCGCTGTCAGCCATTTCAAAACGTCCCTTTCTGTTGTAAATGGCTCCCGTGAATGCCCCCTTTTCATGACCGAACAACTCACTCTCCAGCAAACTCTCGGTTAAAGCGCCGCAATGGACACTTACCATCGGAAAGAATTTTCGAGAGGAATTGGCATGTATAGCTTTGGCCACCAATTCTTTACCTGTTCCACTCTCTCCTGTAATGATCACAGAAGCATTTGACTGGGCAACGCTTTCAATCTCCCTGAACACCTCCTGCATGGCGTCACTGTGCCCAATCATATCTTCTACGTTTTCGAGCGAAATCACCTTGTCCTTCAGAATTTCATTCTCTTCGATCAGCGATATCTGTTTTGAAGCGTTCCTGATCAGGTGAGAAAGATCATCCGGGTCGAAGGGTTTGGTCACATAGTCGAAAGCTCCGTCTTTTAAAGCCTGGACAGCTGTATCAACTGTCGCAAACGCAGTCATAATGATTACGATGGCATCACTCTTCAGGGATTTGATTCGCTTGAGCATCTCCAGTCCATCCATTCCTGGCATTTTTATATCGGCCAGAATGATGTGAAAACTATCCGATTGAAGCATCGAAAGAGCCGTTTTTGCATTTTCGGCACATTCGACATGGTAACCGTCTTCTATAAACCAGTTGTACAACGAATCTCTGACTGATTCTTCGTCATCAACTATCAATATTGAAATCTTCTTTGCCATATTTTATTCATTACTAACGAGATGTATACAATTTTGGACTTATTCCCAAGCTCGATTTAAATTATCGGCATGGACCATCGTTAAAATTCATCAATTACGGGTAAGAGGTAAAGTTATGTCAATTGTCGTTCCTTTTCCCAATACCGATTTCACCCCAACTTTTCCCTTGTGGTTTTGAACAATTCCATGCACTATGGCCAAACCCAGGCCAATGCCACTTGCGCTCTCCTTGGTAGAAAAGAAAGGTTCGAAGATATGAGAAATATCCTCTGCCCCAATACCAATACCATTGTCTGATATTTCAATCCTGATGTGTTCTTCATCCGGATTTGTGGTTCTGAATACTACCTCTCCATTTTCCGAAACGGCTTCGGAGGCATTGACAAGGATGCCAATGCACGCCTGTTTGATCTGATTGGGACTACAATAAATCAGATCAGATTTGGAAGAAAAATCAGAAAGGAAGCTCACATTGGCAATTTTCATCGGATGAGACATCAACTCAAATGTTTCGTGCAATATTTCATGCAGATGCTTTGTCTCGAATCCATCCTGGTTTTTTCTTGAGAAATCGAGCAATCCCTTCACAATATCTCCACATCTTTTTGTCTCATTTTCAATAAGTTTCAGATGTTTCAACATAGATTCCTTTTTCGCAGGATCGAAATCCTGGTTTCCAAGTTGCTTGTAAACCAATTTTGCATAGATCAGAATACCCGACAAGGGATTGTTGATTTCGTGTGCAACCGATAAGGATAATTTACCAAGAGAGGCTATTCTTTCGACGTTGATAAGCTCATTTTGTGCCTGCCCCAGCTCCTCCGATTTCTTCTGTACCTTGTACTCCAACTGCTGCGACCAGTTCTGAAGTTCATTGGTAGCAGTCTGCAAATTATCGAGCATTTCGTTGAATGCTATTGAAACCATGCGCATATCGGACAACTGATGTGGTTTCACTGGCAGTCTGGTACTTCTGTCGCCCTTGGCCACTTCCAGGCTTGCCTTAATAATGGCATTCAGCGGATTTTTAATCTTTTTTCGTGTAAAAAAAATTAGAAACACGATCAACAAAGAGGTCAAGAGAGCCGCCAATAGGAAATAGTCCCTGGTCGATTTCTCCAGAGCAGCATCCAGTCCAGCCAATGGTATCTTGATAATCAATGAACCAAGCACCGCTTCATTCTGACTGTGGGCGTGGCAGGAACTTGTGTAGCAAGACTTGTCGTTGAGTATCGGAGATTTAATCAGAAGGTGACGGCAATTGTTGTTGTTGTGGTTCATGCTGCACTCGCTGTCGATACCGATGATTTTGTAGGATTTCTCGGTAGCAGAGAACATGGTCGGAAAATTTTTGTGACAAGAGATACAATCCGGATCACTGTGACTGATGGTGTCATTTGAAATGGATGAATAGACCAGGTTGTTCTTTGTGTCGTACATGTTCACATCATCGATCCCCGACATGGTATTGATGATATCCAATGTACCCTGGAGGGAGGTTCTGTCATTTTCAAGCATCGAGCGATACAAGGCTCCTTGCACGAGAAACCCTATGTTGTTACCACTCTCCCTGATCACAGACTTCATGTAACTCTCGTTGACCGACCTGAAGATAATCCCGAAGGATAAGAAAAGGAAGAAGGAAGAGATGGTGATGATCAAAACCACCCGGCCATAGATTGAGGAACGAAATTTCACATAACTATTGACAATGGGGACTCCCATATTGTTCCCATTCGACATTTTTCTGATCCATCCCATTGTCAAGTCGTTTTCAATTGGTTAAAATAGAGCTTACAGCGTTGTCTGACAGTGACTTTTTTACCTAATTTCGGTAGCATCCTGTGCAACTTCCGGAAGAATGTTGCTGATTGCTAAGTTAATCTCAAAAATTTATATTTTGGTTCAAATAGTCAAATTTGTTGAATAAATAGTTTGGCCAAAAAATTCGGGCAAAAAATTTCATTTTTAACAGTTGAAGCGATGTGATCGGCACATCGCTTCATTGCTAAAAATCATCATTACAGAGACTTATATCATCAATCGATCGTTATATAGTTCCAAATTAAAAGTATTCGGGACCATATTGTTGTTTCTCCAAACCACTAAAATGTGGATATTTCGATTTGTTCCCTAAAAAAGTGTGCTCAAAATCACGCCATACCTCTGTTGGTAACCCTGAAAGTGGTTGATCAATCAATTCACCTCCATCCTGCAGGATAATTTTGGAAGGATCAGGGGCATATCTTTCCACGGAAGTGGCCAGAAAATCCTTGAAACGTTCCAGCTCTTTAACAGACCAGTCTGTGGCTTCTTCGGCCAGGTAAAAGCTATTGGTTTCAGCAATCCAGCGGGATGGCTTAACTTTAAACATCCATCCTTTTTGGTATGGATCCTCATTCAATATTTCAGGGCTTTGTTCCAGAACTGGGTTGGAAGCTAAGACCTCCCCCGAAATTGGTGAAGCAATCCGTAACAATTTACCTTTGTGGTGAATCTCTGCCAATATATCTCCTTTGTTAACCTTCTCGCCTGCAGTCTTCAATTTGCCAAAGACAACCTCTCCTGTCAGGTGAAGAAGCAAATCATCCAAACCAACGCGTGCAACCCCTTTGTTATCCAGATAAGTCCATGTATGGTTCTTGCTGAAGAAGATACCTTGTGGAATTTTCAATGCGGCAGCAGTAAGGTTTCCCAATTTCTTCTGTAATTGTTTTGTCACTTTAACTTGTCTGTTCAAAACAATCCAGAATGGAATCAGCAATGCAAAAAACACTACGATAGCAAGATACTCGATTCCTTTTGTTTCAAAAATGTTGTTGTAAGTAAATCCGTCCATGATTTTAATTTTTTAAGTTATCTTAATAAATTATTCTAATAAATTACCTATATATTATTCAATTTCAAGCATTTATTTATTCTGATCAAGTGGTATGCCGTATTGACTATACGCTGTAGAGCCTCAATTTTTATCATGTTCTACCCAGGCAGGTGATTCACGCAAAACCGGCATTCGTCTGATAACCCATCTGAATATCCATATCTCTGTGAAGATTACAGCGAACGTTACTACCAATTCCATCCATGATGGAACATAATGAATTGCTGCATCCCACCTGAAACCAATCACAGTCACATTGAGTCTGTTTAGAATTACACCTATCATTGTAAGAATTGCGGCAATCTTAATGGTCAAAATGTTACGCTTGCGGTAGCTGTAGAAAAATAGCAACATCGGAATTAAAACGAATCCAATCATTTCGAGCAAGAACCAGTATCCCATTGGGGTATTCAACAAATCCCAGTTTCTGCCATGAAGAAATACCAAAAATTGTAGAAATAGGTAGGCAAACATAGATCCGGCACAAATTTTTGCTAAACCGTGAATAATATTATCATGCTCTTTGGCATTCTTTTCACTGATTTGGTCGAAAAAAACCTTTTGGCTAATTGATCCTTCAAAGATCACCATGGAGAGGCCTGCAAATACGCTTGATACCAAAAATAGGATGGGGATAAATTCAGAATACCACAAAGGATGTATTTTATCTTTGGCCATCAGATAAAGAGCCCCAAGTCCCGATTGGTGTAGGGACGAGAGTGTTATTCCCAATATCACCGCCCCCACAGTCATACCCGATAGGATTTTCGCCGCTCGTCTGGCGCCAAGCCATTCTGCAATGGCGGGTGAAAATTCAAGCAATTCGGCAAGCATGTACAGCAAAAAATGCCAGGCAACGAGAAAAAGCACTGAACTGGCTCCAAAATTGTTGCCAATAATCGGATTTACAACGTTCCATGGCCGGCCCAGGTCGAGCAGCAAAGCGCCCGTATAAAAAGCGTATGCCAGGAATCCGTTCAAAATAGTCACTCTTACTATCGAGTGGTATTTTTTCATATTTAAAATATACACCATGAAAGTAAGCACGTAGGCCCCTCCAGCAAATGCGACTCCGGTCACAACATCAAAACCTATCCATAATCCCCACGGAACCTCTTGCGAAAGATTTGTAATCGATCCCAAACCTTTCCAGAACCTAAATACAATCAGACCCAAACCTAGAAGCACAATTGGAAAAGAGATGATGTTGAAGGGAGTAAGGAGCTTACTCTTGGGTTTTAGTTCACTTTTTATAAAATTTAAAACAGGACTTCCGTCGTTGTCTTTAAAAGATGGTTTCACCTTACTATTCATTGTCTTCTTCTTTTGATTTATTATTTTTGGTTGCTTCATAGATGGCCAGCAGGAGTGGTGGCAAGAGGACATCAACGGAAGGCACACTGTAAAGAAATCCCTTTGTCAATGCCGGATAAGATGAACTTTGAAGTTTCGTATTGAAGCCTAATTCTTTAAAAGGTGCCGGAGAAAGGTACAATAGTCCGGTACCACCTGCCACTTCTTCTCCAAATATCTGATTAACATAGTCTTTTGGATTTTCAAATATCCTTTTTCTTGCTTCAGCAATCAATTCCCTTCTGGTCCCAAATGTCAGGGCATCTCCCGGACATGCTTCGGCACATGCCGGAATTTTTCCCTCTTTGAATCTATCGTAACAGAGATCACATTTCTGGATTTTGGGGTTTGCACTGTGAAATTCAAATTTTGGCACATCAAAAGGACAGGATACCATGCAATACCTGCACCCCATGCATTTATCACCTCTCCAAATGACAGGACCTTCTTTGGTTTTGTACATGGCCTGGGTCAGGCAGGCGGCAGTACAAGCCGGTTCATTGCAATGCATGCACTGATTTTTGACGAAAACATCTCCTTTGGAAGTAATGCATTTGTTGATAACAGAGCGTTGGGATTCACTGGTCTTGCGAACGACTCCTGCTTTGAGTTCGTCTGTTGGTTCAGGCAGGTTGTGGGTTTTTGCGCAAACTCTTTCGCAGGCCCGACACCCCAGGCAACGGGTCGAATCATAAAGCATTCCCTGAAATTCAACTGTCTCTTCCCCTGATTTAGCAGCTCCAAAACTATTTCCAACTGCCAGTGTAGCGCCAGCAACACATACAGTCCTAAAAAAATTACGGCGATCTAAGCCCATATCATAAATTTTTAATGGTGATTGTTGTTTGGTTTTGAAATCTACCTGGAAGTATCAATAAACTTTGTTTGAAATTCTTCCCAGACTTTGGGCTCCAGATCGGCAAGTACATGGTCGGTAAGTTCGCCACCATCCTGCAGAATGACATGTGCATAGGCAAGATTACTGGTTTTTACGGAAGCTGCAACAAAATCTCTCAGCCTTACAAATTCGTCCCTCAGCCATTCTGTGTATTTTTCGCCCATGAACATGAACTGAACCTCCCTAAGCCAGTTCTTTGGTTCAATTTGATAAACCCAACCCTTAAAAAAAGGTGATGAATTAACAGAAGAAGAGTCTGTTAACAGAATTTCGTTGTGTGCCAGGATTGTTCCTGAGATGGGTGCGTAGATGTTCAACTGTTTTCCTTCCCGAACGATGGTCATGATCTTCTCACCCTTTCGTACCGTTTCGCCGGCCTCCTTCATCCTAATCTTGGTAAGCTTCCCTGTTACATGCTGCAGAAAGTCATCAATACCTATTCTTACATTTCCATCCTGTTCCATGAAGGCCCAGGTATGGGTCTTGTCGAAATAGAGGCCCTTGGGGACATCGATTGCATTTTCAACCAACAATGGGGCAATTTGAATCTCTTGTTCCGGAACGGTGTATCCATTTTTTCTTCTACTGTAAAAGAAGATTGCCACAAACAAGCCAATCAACGTGGCGACACTCAGCCAAACAGGCCAATTTTTTGGTGAAGAAGCTTTGAAAATATCCTGGTTTCCGGTGGCAACTGTTCCCAAAATTGATGCAAGATTTGACTCTTTTTCATTGCTTGTAAGATTGCAATATCCATTGGAATTCAATGAATTCTGACCATTGTCCACAATCCATGCAAGAAATGCTACGGTGCCTTTATCGGTTGGCTTGACAGATGAGACGGCAAAAACATTACTGGACAATGAGTTGGGAAATTTACCAATCCATACTCCATGCGTAAATTCATCAAGGTTTTCGTAGATATTCTCGAAATTATCGAGGCGTCCGTTGCCATTCTTATCAATCGGAAGCAGTACAACTTCTTGGCCGGCAGAGGGAACAATCCTGCGCAGGTCACTCAATTTGCAAAAACCTATTCCAAAAGGTTCTTTTGCAACAGAAGCTATCACCTCGGTGGCCGTTTCAAACTTGGTTCCATTGCCTGAACTGATTGCCATCTTTGTAAACTCAGAAAGCGCAGATGTGACCACTGCTTCATCTGCCACAAACAGTTTAACCGAAACATGCTCTCCGTTTGGAAGGCAATCCGACCATGCTCCCTTCCCGGAACTTGCCAGAAGCTGTGCAAATTTTTCGGACGAAATTCCGGTCCGTTGAAGATTTTTCAACATTGGATTACTTGCATTCACGATAGGAACTACAACATCGCGTCCTACAACCATCTTCCAATTTTTCTGGTTGTTCATAACTTCAGGAGTTCCTTCAGGCAAGAGACGCAATTGACCCGGAGCCGCAACAGTGCCGGGTGCAACCTGGTCAAGCCTGATTTGAACCAAAGGATTTGCTGTTTGGTAATCCTTGACCCAATTTTGAGCCAATTTGTACAATTCGGGTGAACTTGAAATTCCAAATTGCATTGTTCCCGTTTGGGAAATTGTGGCTACCCTGGGGTTGGATGATCCGTTCAAGGAGAATGCCGGCCTGTTGCAGATCATGAGTGACAACCCGACGAATAAAATTGAAATGTGCTTCATGGCAGAGATTATAAAAGTTGATGGCTTTGATTCTCTCCATCTCATCAGAGAGAATTCATTGCCACAACTCCTGTTTCAATAACTGTGCCACGAATGTATATTGCAGCTTATCTATCTGTATTTCAATAATATAAAAATTATTTGTCAATATTTCCAACACTCTGTGTGTTGAATATTTCAACAGTAAATGTATAAAAAACATGCTTATTGCTGATTGTTAGTCAGTTAACGTATGTGTATAATTTTTATACAGTGTTTAATTATTAAACAGTGACTACTCTATAATTCTAATAGATTGATAGTTACGGAATGAAAGAATTCATTCCAAGGATGGTGGGTGTGGTTCATTAATACTTCACTGGAGGATTCTTCATCGCCCTGTACATCAGGTAACAACCGGCTAATATAAATGGAATACTCAAAATTTGACCCATGTTTAAAACCATTCCGGCTTCGAAAGCTTCCTGGTTCTCTTTGATAAACTCAACAAAGAATCTGGTGATGAAGATACCGGCAAATCCAAAACCAATGAGGAAACCAGTACGGTCTTTCAAATCCTTCGATTTGTAGAAAATCCACATGCTGGAGGCAAAGACAATTAAATATCCGATCGCTTCATAAATTTGCGTTGGATGTTTTGCCAGTGTTTCATGGTTGCGCTCAAAGATAAAACCCCAAGGCACATTGGTGGCAACACCGTAGATCTCAGAGTTCATCAGATTTCCGGTCCGGATCATGGCACCTACCAATGCAGTGGGTACGATCAGGCGATCAAGCGTCCAGAGCATCGATCTCTTGGTGACTTTCTTTGAATAGATCAAAATTGCCAGCACAATGCCAAGGCCACCTCCGTGGCTCGCCAACCCCTGGTACCCCACGAATTTATAACCAAATTCGCCCTTTGCAATTGGCAAAACGATCTCAATAAGGTGTTGGGAATAGTAGCTCCAACCGTAGAAAAATACATGCCCGAGCCTTGCTCCAACAATCGTAGCCACGATGGTATAAATAAAGAGCTTATCCAACCAATCCGTATTCGATGATTCAAATTTGAACATTTTGAACATGATCTGGTAGCCAATCAAAAAACCAAGTGCAAACATCAGTCCATACCAGCGAACAGAAACAGGTCCCAGACTAAAAAATTCAGGACTAACATTCCAGTGGATAGCCATTAAAGTGTTCATTGTCATCGTTTGTATTGATTATACATTGGTAATACTAATAGGAAATGATGAATGAATGGAAAAGAAAAACCTGTAGTACTATTTTTCAAATCCATAACGCCAAACGCCAAACTCCTATTCGTGTCCGTGGCAGTTTTTGAATTTTTTACCACTTCCACAGGGGCATGGGTCGTTTCGCCCCACTTTGGGAGCATGCCTGACAGGTTGGGGCGCTTTTGGCTCCTCGTTTTGTTCGCTGCCATGACCTGATGCTTCCATTTTCTCCTCGCGGTATTGTGAACGCTCGTGGTGCCGTCTGGCAAGCGGTGCCTCTTTCACCTCATCTGCCTCACTGATAGGAATTTGCCCCTTCATCAAGGTAGAAACCACGCCCCTGTTGATCTGCTCCATCATTGCCTTGAATAGATTGAATGACTCCAATTTATAAATCAACAATGGATCCTTTTGCTCGTAGGAGGCATTTTGAACCGAGGTTCTCAGCTCGTCAAGTTCTCGGAGGTTTTCCTTCCAGTGCTCATCGATTGTAGCGAGAATTACCTGCTTTTCGTACGATTTAACCAAATCCAGACCTTGCGTTTTGTAGGCTTTTTCGAGGTTTGTTACGATGTTGAAGAGCCTGTGACCATCCGTTATCGGAACGACTATATTGTTATAAATGTGGGACTTGGTCTCGTAAACATTTTTGACAACCGGCCATGCTTGTTTTGAAATTGCCTGTGATTTCCTGGTGAAATTTTCGATGGAGGCATGGTAAACTTTGTCTGTTATTTGATCGACATTCATTTTGGTAAATTCATCGTGGTTCACTGGACAATCCAGCGAAAGCGCCTTGATTAAATCGATCCGGTAATCTTCGAATGCCTCACTGCCATTGGGTTGATGTTCCTGGGTAAGCATCTCACCCATGTCGAAGATCATGTTTAGAATGTCTACTTCAATACGCTCACCAAAAAGTGCGTGACGCCGTTTCTTGTAGATCACTTCGCGCTGTGAGTTCATGACGTCATCGTATTCCAGGAGACGTTTACGAATGCCGAAGTTGTTCTCTTCGACTTTTTTCTGTGCCCGCTCAATTGATTTGGAGATCATCGAATGTTGGATGACTTCGCCCTCCTTTAATCCCAGACGATCCATGATGCTGACGATACGGTCCGAAGAAAAGAGACGCATCAGGTCATCTTCCAGTGAAACAAAGAATTGGGAAGTACCGGGGTCTCCCTGACGTCCTGCCCTACCACGCAACTGACGGTCCACCCGTCGTGAATCGTGCCGTTCTGTTCCAATAATCGCCAAGCCACCGAGTGTTCTCGTTTCGGATGTTAATTTGATATCCGTTCCGCGACCAGCCATGTTCGTGGCAATGGTAACCGTTCCGAATTTACCGGCTTCGGCAACGATATCTGCCTCACGCTGGTGAAGTTTTGCATTCAGCACCTGGTGTTTGATGCCCCGCATCTGCAACATCCTGCTAAGCAATTCGGATATTTCAACAGAGGTTGTACCCACCAGCATCGGTCGTCCAATCTTGTTCAACCTGACAATCTCTTCGATGATCGCCTTGTATTTTTCGTTTTTGGTCTTGTAAACCAAGTCTTCGTAATCTTTTCTGCTGATAGGCTGGTTGGTTGGAATCACCACCACATCGAGTTTGTAAATATCCCACAACTCGCCAGCTTCTGTCTCGGCAGTTCCAGTCATACCCGCAAGTTTGTGGTACATCCTGAAGTAATTTTGCAGTGTAATGGTTGCAAAAGTCTGGGTAGCTGCCTCAACGACAACCTTTTCCTTGGCTTCAATGGCCTGATGCAAGCCATCCGAATAGCGGCGGCCTTCCATGATACGTCCAGTCTGTTCGTCAACAATCTTCACCTTGTTTTCGATGACAACGTATTCTATGTCCTTCTCAAACATTGTATACGCCTTCAGGAGTTGGTTGACAGTATGCACCCTTTCTGATTTGATGGCGAAATCCTGCATCAGCGAGTCTTTCTTCTCAATCTTGTCATTCTCTGTAAGAACTGCATCGTTGGTAATATCAGCGATTTTGGCGCCAACATCAGGCAGAATAAAAAATCCCGTATCCGAATTGTTGTGCGAAAGTATATCGATGCCCTTGTCTGTCAGCTCAACCGAATTTTGCTTCTCCTCAATGATGAAAAAGAGTTCATCCGTGACAATGTGCATGTTCTTGCTGTTGTCCTGCATGTAGAAGTTTTCGATCTTCAGCATCTTCGCTTTGTTGCCTTCTTCACTCATGAAACGGATCAGCGGCTTGTATTTTGGCAAACCTTTGTAGGCACGAAGCAGCGCCATGGCTCCATCTTCCGATTCGTCCTTGTTGCTGGAATTAATTTTTTTCTTGGCGTCTACCAAAAGCTGGTTGACAAGTTCACGTTGTGTCTTAACCAATTGCTCTACAGGACCTTTCAAAACGTCAAAGAGTTGATTTTCCCCTTTTGGCACCGGACCCGAAATAATCAATGGTGTTCGGGCATCATCAATCAATACCGAGTCGACCTCATCCACGATGGCATAATGATGTTTGCGTTGCACCAGATCAGCCGGTTCGGTGGCCATGTTGTCGCGCAAATAGTCAAAACCAAATTCATTGTTGGTTCCAAAAGTAATATCGGCATTGTAGGCCAGTCGGCGTTCGACTGAGTTGGGTTGGTGTTTGTCGATGCAATCCACCGAAATTCCATGAAACTGATAAATTGGACCCATCCATTCTGAGTCACGTTTGGCCAGATAGTCGTTCACGGTCACAATATGCACACCGCGACCGGCCAGGGCATTCAGGAATACCGGAAGCGTTGCAACAAGGGTTTTTCCTTCCCCTG
>CAZGSQ010000112.1:0-12729 GCA_964528535.1 uncultured Tangfeifania sp.
CTGAACACTCTTTCCCTACACGACGCTCTTCCGATCTCTCCGTATGAGCACACCGTAATTTCCGGGTGCTTGTATTTTTACTGAACGGAGACTGTCTTTGGTTGTCCAGAGGTAGGAAGCCATTCCACCACCCGCATCCAGAAGAATGGTCTGCGGCCTGCACATGGTGGTATCATTTCCCAGGTTGAGCGGAGGTGTTTCATGAAAACCGGCCGTGAAATTTGTTTCAGTTGTACATGCAAATTGGTCAGTGGCTTTGAAATTGAATGGATAAGTGCCATATTTTGAAACAGTGGCAGTCAGACCATTAATTTTAACATCCGGGCTGCTGCTTTTCAAGGTATAGTTGCCTTTGTCGGCGGAGAGGTGGATGACCGTTGATTTGACGCCACAATTGAGGGTATCCAGTTTGCTCAGATCCAGTTTGGGCAAATTGACGAAATTTACCAGTATGTTGTCCTGACTGGAACAACTGTAGCTGTTCCTGACCAAAACACCATAAGTTCCGGGAGTCTGAATTTTAATGGAACGTACGGTCTCGCCGGTGGTCCACAAGTAGGAAGATTGCCCTGAACCAGCATCCAGCACCAGGGAAAGCGGGTTGCAAATGGTGGTGTCATTTCCAAGGTTCAACGGCGGCACCTCATGAAATCCTACCTTAAAAATTGTTTCAGCAGCACAACCGTATTGATCAGTTGCTTTGAAATTAATGGGATAGGAACCATAGGCAGAAACATTGGCAGACAGTCCATTGATGGTGACCCTCGGATCATTGGCTTTCAGCGAATATTTCCCTTTGTCAGCAGAGATGTTGAAAATGGTTGATTTGACTCCACAATTTAAAGTATCCAGCTTGCTCAGATCCAATTTGGGCACGTCAGTAAAATTTACCAGGATATTGTCCTGGTTGGAGCACCCATATTTATTTTTTACCAAAACGCCATAACTACCGGGAGTTTGTACCTTGATCGTTCGCAAGCTATCTTTTGTGGTCCACAAATAGTTGGCCAACCCGGCTCCTGCATCGAGTGTAATGGTCAAAGGTTTGCAGATGGTCGTATCGTTTCCAAGGTTCAAGGCCGGGATCTCATGAAACCCCAATGTGAAGGTAGTGTCTGCCACGCAGGAGAAGAGATCTGTCGACACAAAAGTATACGGATAGGTCCCGTATTGAGAGACTGTGGTGGTCATTCCATTCACTGTGACGAGCGGATTGTTGTTCAAGAGCTGGTACTTCCCCTTGTCGGCAGAGAGGTTGAGAGTCGTGGTCTTTTTGCCACAAATCAGGCTATCCAGACTGTGCAGGTCAATTTTTGGTTTGTCGACAAAACCAACATAGATGGAATCCTTGGCAGCACAATCGTATTGATTTTTGATCAATACGCTGTAGAGGCCCGATTTCGAAGCAGTGATGTAGCTTTTCGTTTCATTTGTATTCCAAAGATAAGAAGCGTATCCCGGACCCGGGTAAAGTATCAACGATTTCGGATTGCAAATGGTGGTATCATTGCCCAAATTAACTACCGGATTGCTCACATAGGTATAGATGCTGTCTGTCATTACGCATCCATCAACTGTTGAAGCTGTTACCTTAGAGTACCCTGCCTTTGTCACAAAAATTGTTTGCGTTGTATCGCCTGTGCTCCAGAGAAATTTGGAGAAATGTGCGCCGGCATCCAATATTTTGGCCTGACCCTTGCAAAGGAGAATGGTATCCTTGGAAAAGTGAATGTCACCGCCAAGGTCAAGTTTGATGCTTAAGTTAAATCCCACGCCATAGCCATACGATTCGACGCCTCCATAACCATACACATAGGCAATAAAACCTTTGCCGGGCTGGGCGCTGTTGAGGTTGTGGTTGCCTTTGGTAATGGCAATCTGGGCATAGGAGTATCCGGATGTTCCAAGTGTTTGAAAGGTAATCGGCTGGTTATCCAAAAAAACGTCATAGATGTAGTCTGTTTTGGTCACCACATTGACAAAAAATTTACTCTTGATGTTGGGAGAATCGTAGGCAACGAATGTGACTGCCTCTCGGGTTTGATCCACAGGACTTATGACAAGCATCAATGGATCTCCATCCCAATTGCTGCTGCTCACCCCCGCCGGACGGTCGACACTGTTGGATACCATAAATTGAGCAAGTAGGATAGGATGGTCGCACTCGATCAGTGAAGGTTGTGAACTTGTCAGTACAAATTCATAAAATTTCCCTTTGCTGAGCATCACCGGCGCATTGCTTCCGATCCGAATACTTGTTTTGTCTTCAGACGCGATGACCCGAAACCTGTCTTGCGACCTACCCTTCAGCGGAACTGTCACAAATTTACGTCCCCAGGATCTAACCGGCGGGATTTGTTCGTAGAGGTGATCCCAGGCATCAACGTTTGAATCTGCAGGAATGGAAGTAGACCAGGATCCCGAATAAAAAGCAATATTTTTATTGCTTTTTATATAGCTGCCTGTCAAATCTCCCTGGCCGGCCAGATTGGCATGATTCATCGACTGAACCTGATACAGTTCACCCTTGTTTAAGGTGATTGTAAATGGAACATTCACCGGTCGCAACTGGTCCGTTATTTTTGTGGGAGTAATGGTAATCAGGGTATTGTCCTCGGAGGCGACGACCAAAAACTCACTGTTTTTCCCGCTACCCGGAGCTCCTCCGGCACCTTCATTGATA
The DNA here is from genome assembly GCA_964528535.1 of uncultured Tangfeifania sp. Classification (GTDB taxonomy): domain Bacteria; phylum Bacteroidota; class Bacteroidia; order Bacteroidales; family Prolixibacteraceae; genus CAINVV01. Next base: position 2,684 of record CAZGSQ010000112.1, read on the forward strand.
TGGGGCTCATAACACATCGCATAATATTCGTTGCCAAGCGCTTCGACCGGGAAGATTACAGCGGCATCGGCTGAACTGGGACTCCAGTTCATGGCGAAAACATTCATCGGCAAGTCAGAAACGATGTGGATGGCTTTCTGCTCAATAATCTCGGAACCAATTGGTTCAATCAGCGTCCAGGGGGGTTGCCACCTGAATGGAACGTTGGGCGTCAAGGTATTTACAACAAAAGGAGTAGTCGACTTGCCGAAATAGATGGTAAAATGGCATGGAAAGGTCGAAGTCAAAGTCAGTTCAAGGTAGTGCCCCGTCTGGTGGTGCCTGCTCTCCATGTAACCAAACCAGAAGTCCTTGCCTTCGGTAGACTTCACGCAGGAATTGGTGACACCTTGCGCACCAATCCTCCCAGTGAGGGTCATGAGTAGTAGTATGGATAACAAACATCTGGTCATTTTGAAAACCGACAAAATACAATTTCAAAAGAAATAAAAAAAACGTTCAAAATACGAGGGTCAATGTACCGGTTTGTCTGTGCGGACGACCAATAAAGTCGATACACTCGAGAATCCAGACATAATTTCCCGGTGGGGCAAACTGTCCGTTGTTCATTTTTCCGTCCCATCCCTTGATCTCATCCTTTGACTCAAAAACTACATCGCTCCACCTGCTCATGATGGTCAGGTGGTAGCCTTCCTGTTTGATGCCTTCTGATTTGAGCAGAAAGACCCTGTCGACGGCATTGGGAGCACCCGGAGAGATGGCATTGGGAGCAAAGAGCCTGTTAAAGGCTACCAGCACCGAAGTCGAGATGGTATCCTGACAATCAAATTGGTTGTAAACGGTTTGAATGATTCTCTTTCTGCCAACAAGTTCGAAATTGTGCACAGGGTTTTTTTCCCTCGAATGACTGCCGTCTCCAAAATCCCAATAGTAATTCACACCATCAGTGCTAAGATCGAGCAAGTTAACCACCGGATTGTCGTTGGTAACCACATCCCTGTCGACGCTGAAACCGGCTTTGGGAAGTGGATGAACAACTATGTAGGCTGCTTTGAAGATGCTGTCTGAACATCCGGTTACGGAAGAGACCACATTTAGCCCAAGGTCATGGTTCAAGTTTGGCACAAGATAAGTGTGTGTAACATCCCCACCTGCAGCGGTATTTCCGTCGCCATAATCCCAATGAAAAGTCAAATTGTCGACCGGATCATCTGCATGAGCCTTAAAATCAACCTGCAGTGGCGGACACCCAATCGGGACAGTTGTCGAATTGGAGAAGATGGGCTTTCTCATGACCACCAGCGATGCGGTATCACTTTTACAGCCATAGGATGAAACCACATGCAATGTCAAACTTGTCTTTGGTTTCTTGATAAGGTCAAAGACGAATGGACCAGAGGTGGTATCGGGCGACTGAACGATTTCGGCAGCATCAAATCCCTGCAAATTCCAGAAAAAGGTATCCTTCGAACCCGCCGATCCAACGTAGGTTAAGGTGTCTTTGCCCGTATTCAGACACTTTCCGGGCAAAATGGAGAACCCAACTGTCGGAATTGGCGCCACATAAACCATTTTCTTCATCGTGGCCGTGTTGGTACATCCCTTGTCGGTGATTACCGTGAGTGAAACATCGTAATATCCCTCTTTTTTATACTGATGGAGGATGTCCCTGGTGTTGGAAATGGTCCCATCACCCAAGTTCCAGATGTACTGAACACCAGTCTCCGTATTGAAACCATTGAACTCAAAAGAGAGTGGCTGGCATTGCAAGGGTTTGACCACAGACATTTTCAGGGTCGGAATGACCTTAATGTCCTTGATTTTACTGCTGTCGCGGCAACCTTCCTCATTGACTGTCAGTTGCAGGTCCCTTTTGGGTTGGTCTACCCCCAGGGGAATGTTTTCGATGTTCTGACCCACTTTGGCACTGATGGTATCCCCTCCAAAAACCCAAAAGAACCTCGAATTGGCCAGGACAGCATCGCCGATGTAAGTAGCCTGGAGGTTGTAGCCATAACAATTGGATTCATCGATAGAAAAATTCACCTTGGGAATCTTGTGAAACCCCATGGTGAAGGAGGTATCGGTGGTACATCCATATTGGTCTTTTGAAACGAAAGAGAAGGGATATACCCCAAAAATTGGAACCGTAGCTGATAATCCATTGATATTCACAACAGCATCACTGCTCGACAACTGGTATTTCCCCTTGTCGACAGTAATATCAAGTACCGCCGATTTTGTACCACAAACCAAAGTATCCAATTTACTCAAATTGAGCTTTGGCTTATCCGTAAAATTTATCCTGATGCTGTCCCTGGTAGGACAGCCGTAATTGTTGGTTACCACGACATTGTACTTTCCAAATTTCTTCACCTCAATGGAGCGAAGGGTTTCACCTGTCGACCAATGGTATTTATTTAGTCCCGCACCTGCATCCAAAAGGATGGTTGATGGGTTGCAAATGGTGGTATCATTGCCGAGATTGACTACAGGCACCTCGTGGAAACCCATGGAAAAACTGGTGTCTGAAGCGCAGGAATACTGGTCTGTAGCCTTAAAATTGAAAGGGAAAGTGCCAAAATTGAGCGTGCTTACATTGAGTCCGTTGACCGTCACAAACGGATCAGGACTCTTCAGCACATACTTTCCCTTGTCTGCGGCAATTTTCACAATGGCAGCCTTTACACCGCAAAAAAGGGTATCCAATTTACTAAGATCCAGTTTGGGTACTGCTACAAAATTGACCTGAATGTTGTCAAGATTGGTACATCCTTCCTTGCTTTTGATCAGTACCCCGTAATTGGCGGCCGTCTGTACCTTGATGGAACGAACCGTATCTTTTGTGGTCCAGGTATAGGAAGCCATGCCAGGCCCGGCATCCAGGAGCAGCGATTGGGGTTTGCAGATGGTGGTATCGTTGCCGAGATCAAGCGCCGGAATCTGGTAAAATCCCACCTTAAAGCTGGATTGTGCAGCGCAGGCATACTGGTCTGTCACCTTAAAGACGAATGGAAAGGCCCCATAATTGGGAACAGTAACAGTAAGACCATTGATTAAAACGGAAGGATCTGTGCTTTTTAGCTGGTAGTTGCCCTTGTCTGACGAGAGGATTAAAGCAGCTGATTTGATGCCGCATTTCAGGGTATCAAGTTTGGAGAGGTCGAGCTTGGGCAGATCATCAAAATTAACCTGAATAAAATCCTGGTTGGGACAGCCCGCCTGATTTTTTACAATTACCCAATAGCTGCCGGGAGTTTGAACCTTGATGGTCCTGGTAGTTTCATTGGTACTCCATTGGTAAGAGGCCAAATTGGCGCCCCCATCCAGGTTGATCGACTGTGGCTTGCAAATGGTGGTATCGTTGCCAAGATTCAGTTTTGGCAGCTCATGAAAACCGATGGTGACAAAGGTATCTGAAACGCATCCAAAAGAATCGCTAAGGTGAAATCCGAATGGATAGGCACCATAAGCGGCAACCTGAATGGCCGGTGAAGTAAATTTCTGATTGTTCATCAGATTGGTAATCAACCAATCACCTTTGTCCTTGGAAATGGCAAGGGTCGCCGAGGTGGTACCACAGACGAGGTTGTTCAGTTTAGAAAGATCAATTTTTGGAAATGCCTGAACCACCACAGCTGCCGTATCCGTGGTGGTACACCCGATGTTATCCGTAATTTTAACTACGTAAAGACCAGTGGTTCCGACCGCAAGCGTTCTGATCAGGGCGCCTGTGTTCCATTGGTAGGAGGTATGCAACCCGGGATCGAGGGTAATTTTGCTTCCCGTACAAATGTTGTTAACCTTCTGAAGTGCAGAGAGGGGAGCCGGATTGATGTTGATCTGAAATCTGGCAGAATCCTGGCAAGATCCATTCGTCCCAACGACCGTATAAACTGTCGATACTTTTGGTTTTGCCAGCGGATCAGAGACCTTGGGATTTGACAAGCCGGCGACAGGACTCCACCTGTAGGATGCCACCGTGTCTTGCCTGTTGAGCTGCACAGGGTCACCCTCGCATTTGGTAAAATTCTTCACAGAACCAAAACCGATGGTATTTACGTGAAGAGGTATATCGGCTACCAGGTTGATCACCGGATCTCCGGGCATGCCTCCGTATTCAATCAGGTATCCCTGTGGGGTATAGTCACCCGAAGTTCCACCATTCGGCAAGTCGTTCCATTTCAGGGACTCTGATGGATTGTTGGGGAAAAATGTGATGTGGGCATAGTCTTCATTGCCAGAATTATTTGGCTCCCAGCTTGTGGTAGCCAGAGAGGAAGAATAAGGAACATCCCAGCGGTTCCAATTGTGGTAGTTGTTGTTCACAGGCCCATAGACAGCGGGATTTGTCTTGGCCTGGTAGCCGGTACCACGCCAAAAGAGCCGTCCCTGACCATTGTCTTCCAGACCCTCCGGACCCGTCACCCACCGCCAATCGCCCTCAATGGCCTGATCGGAGGCACCAATCCATCCTACACCCTTCGTCTTCTGCTGGATAAAGGCATTCTCTACGGCAGAGGTAATGGTAGCAAGATATCCCTGTAAACCATGGTATTTCATCACAGGCGACTCTGACTGGGCCTTCGCTGTGGTCCAATAGATGCCCAGATCACTGATGAACCTGTAAAAATGTTTTGTATCCGGAAGATAATCTGCATCATCCAAGGAAATGGTAAGGGTCCGGTTGCCTGGGGTAGGAACCACTGCAATGTTCCGGTATTGGATCATTCTGATCGCCTGAATGTAATCGCTGATGGCGGTGCTGCCGCTTAATGTCATATATCCCTGGGCAGCAGACCAATAACCGGTCACTGTTCCAGAATATCCAGTCAATTTTAACTCATCCTCACCTGTACGGTAATTCTGGCTGATGGAAATTTTCATCCCTGTGATTGAAAAGGTTGCATCCATGGTAAAATTGGGTGCAATATTGACCGGCTGGTTGCAATAGGTAGTTCCCAATGGTTGGTTGGGATTGATCGAGATGTCGGCCCACAGGTTTCCAGGCACCAACAGAATTAAAACAAGTATGTGTGCTATAATTTTCAAGGGACTTCAGAACGTAAGGAGAATTTCATGATCATCTGTTGTAAATGCGGGTTCCAAAGATTTTGCTCCCAATCCGAACCATGGTACTCCCTTCAGAAATGGCAATCCGGTAATCGTCTGACATCCCCATCGAGATCTCACAAAATTGATCATCCCGACTGAAATATTTTTCCTTCAGAGACAAAAATAGAGCGTTAAGATGCTTGAATTCAGATCTTATCATGGTTTCGTCATCTGTAAAAGTAGCCATTCCCATCACACCTCGAATCGAAATATTGTTGAGTGAGTTGGCGGAGACCAGACCAAGGATCTCTTCTGCTTCGGCAAGCGTCAGTCCATATTTACTCTCCTCGCTCGCCACCTTCATTTCGAGCAGCACAGGCACCTTCCTGTCATATTTTGCGGCCTCCTTATCGATGAATGTCAACAACTTGTAACTATCGGCCCCATGTATCATGGCCACAAACGGAACCACATATTTTACCTTGTTTTTTTGCAAGTGACCGATGTAATGCCATTCGATGTCTTTTGGCAGCTCGTGCCATTTCGCAACCATCTCCTGCACCTTGTTCTCGCCAAATATTCTCTGACCTGCCTGATAGGCTTCCAGAATTCTTGCCTTCTCAATTGTTTTGGAAACAGCAACCAGTCTTACCTTACCAGGAAGCTGACTATGAATGAATTTAATGCTTTCGGAGATTGTCATTTAAAATAAATTGCAGTCAAAATTAACAAAAAGCTATTCATTTTTCTACTTTTACCGACGCAATGATGTGGGGGACTTCAACTATATCAAATTCGACCCTTTGAACGCCATAAGGTTTAATGGGGGAAGGAGGTCAGAGGAGGGGAAAAGGGGAAAGGAAGAAGGAGGAAGGCTAATTTGCAACGGTTACAATATTTTAAAAATACCACCAACAAAAAGACAATTCAATAATACCATTGTAGTGAATATCAACCTAAATATCGGATTCAGGACAAGCATTGTTCTCCTTTTGGCTCTTTTACCAATTCTGGTTCAAGCTCAAAATGAGTCATTTAAAAAAGAATTTTACATTGGTGTGAAGGGAGGTATGGTCTTTAGCAGGGTTAAATTCAAACCCAATGTTGAACAGAACCTCTTTACCGGGAACTCGGGAGGTCTGCTTTTAAGAATGATTTCCGAACCGCATGTGGGCATACAGGTGGAGTTCAACTACCTCCAAAAGGGGTGGGAAGAGAAACCCCTGGCAGGTTCTGTACAAAGCTATTTTCACCAGCTCAACTATTTCGACATCCCTATCATGACCCATGCCAATCTTGGGAACAAAGCAATGAGATTTACTTTCAACTTAGGTCCTTCCTTTGCATTTTTAATCTCAGACAGTCAGGGGATGAAGCCCGCATCTCCCGGGATCTCTGCATCTCCGGCCATTCCTTACTGGGGACAACCCATAGATTCGAGAATTGATTTTCTTTTTACGGGTGGCATAGGCACTGAATATCATTTCAAACACTTCGGGGCCCTGTCGCTCGACACAAGGGTATTCTATTCACTGACAAACATCTACGATTCAAAAAAATATGGATACGATCCTTCCCAGTCCAATGGGATCCAGGTAAACCTGGCCTATCTTTTCAGGCTGGATTCGGGGAAGAGGTGAGGTGATGATTTGAGCAAGTGAGGAGGGGGAGGACTGAGACATGGAATTGGAAAGGGTTTAAAATGTTGGTGTTACCTAACATTTTAAACCCTTTCCAATTCCATCTGATTCCTGCCCTTTCAGTGCAATTCGTGCACGACCAGTCCTGACCTGAGTTTGGGTTCAAACCAGGTTGTTTTCGGTGGCATGATGTTGCCAGAATCGGCGATGTTGATCAGTTGTTGCATCGAAACTGCAAAAAGCGCAAAAGCTACACGCATCTCGCCCGAATCGACCCTTCTCTTCAATTCACCCAATCCCCTAATCCCGCCCACGAAATCAATTCTTTTGTCGGTCCGGAGATCTTTGATACCAAGTATTTTATCGAGAACCAAAGCCGAAAGTATGGTCACATCCAACACACCAATCGGATCGTTGTCGTTGTACCTTCCCGGTTTCGCTGTCAATTTGTACCACGAACCTTCGAGGTACATCGAAAAGATGTGAAGTTCGTCTGGTTTGTAGATTTCTGTTCCGAGTTTCAGCAAGTCAAAATCTTCGGCCAGTTTCAGCAACAACTCCTCAGGCGAAAGTCCATTCAAATCCTTCACCAGCCTGTTGTAATCGATGATGCGAAGTTGGTTGTCGGGGAAATGTACTGCCAGGAAGAAATTGTACTCTTCTTCACCGTTGTGATTGGGATTGGCGGCTCTTTTCTCTTTTCCGACAAGCGCAGCAGCCGCGGTTCTGTGGTGACCATCCGCCACATAGGTGGCAGGGATCGCCGCAAATAAGTCAACGAGGCTTTCAATGGTTTTGTTGTCATCTATCAACCAAAACTGGTGACCAAATCCATCGTCGGCAACGAATTCATATTCAGGCAGCCGTGAGGCCACAACCGCTGCAACGATGCGATCTATTTCTGCCACTGCCGGATATGCGAAGAATACAGGTTCCATGTTGGCATTTGTGATGCGAACATGTTTCATCCGGTCTTCCTCCTTGTCGGCACGTGTCAGTTCGTGCTTTTTGATGATACCAGTCAGGTAATCATCCACCGAAGCACATCCTACGAGACCGTATTGCGTGCGGCCATCCATCGTTTGTGCATAGATGTAAAGACACTCTTTTTCCTCTTTGCGAAGCCATCCCTCCGATTTGAAGTGCTCCAAATTATCCAGGGCCTTCTGGTATACCTCAGGAAGGTGTTCATCTGTATTCTCCGGCAGGTCGATCTCCGGTTTGATGATGTGAAGCAGTGAATAGGGATTTCCTTCGGCTTCGCGGCGTGCCTCGTCAGAGTTCAGTACGTCGTAAGGACGTGAAGCAACCCTGGCTGAAAGTTCCACTGGAGGACGAAGTCCCCGGAAAGGTTTGATAATGGCCATCTTATTGTTGCGCTTCGAAATCTTTCATCGTTTGTACCAAAACAGCTACACTCTCAATTGGCATGGCATTGTAGATAGAGGCCCTGAAACCGCCTACGCTGCGGTGCCCCTCGATGCCTACAATGTTGTTGGCTTTGGCCAATGCCTGAAAATCTTTCTCCAATTGCTCATTGCCGGGCGTCATCACAAAGGTGACATTCATGCGGGAACGGTCGGCAGGATCGGGTACCGTACATTGGAACAGCGCATTGCGATCAATTTCGTCGTACAGCAATTTGGCTTTTGCTATGTTTTTGGCCTCCATGGCCTTGATGCCACCATTCTCCTTGAGCCAGACGAGGGTCTGCAGGGCAGCGAATACCGGCAGGCATGGTGGTGTGTTGAACATCGACTCTTTCTCGATGTGTGTCTGGTAGTTGATCATGGTTGGAATGGCACGTCCGTTCTTTCCAAGTACCTCCTTCTTCACGATGACCAGAGTGACTCCTGCAGGCGCCAGGTTCTTTTGCGCACCTGCATAGATGACAGCATATTTCGAGATATCGAGTGGCCTGCTGAAAATATCGGACGACATATCGGCAACCAATGGAACGGGAGAATCCAGGTCATAAAGCATCTCGGTACCAAAAATGGTGTTATTGGTAGTAATGTGCAGGTAATCAAGATCTGCCGGAATATCAAACCCCTTGGGAATGTAGTTGTAATTTTTGTCCTTCGAAGAGGCAACTTCGACTACTTCGCCGAAAAATTTTCCCTCTTTGATCGCTGCTGTGGCCCAGACACCTGTGTTCATGTAACCAGCCTTGCTCTTCATGAGGTTGTAGGGAGCCATGTAAAACTGCGTGCTGGCACCCCCCTGCAGGAAGAGTACCTCATAACCTTCGGGTACTTCGAGAAGCTCCTTCACCAGGGCAATCGCCTGGTCCATCACCGCTACAAACTCTTTGCTGCGGTGGGATACCTCCATGACAGACAAGGTTGTACCTGCAAAATTGACAACAGCCTCAGCCGTTTTTTGAATGGTGTACTCGGGTAAAATGGATGGTCCAGCGTAAAAATTATGCTTCTTCATAGGAATTGGGTTTTGTTGTTTTGACTGACTGACCGGAAGGAGCCGGACAGCTAAAAATATAGAATCAATTAGATATTTAACTACTTAAATTTAATAGACTTACATTGATGATTAAGCATGCAAAACTAACACTATAAATCCTAAAAACATGATATAAATCAGTTAATTTTAGGTTAAGATTGCAAATACAGAAGATATGGAAACGATCTAAATAAATGGCATCTTCACCACTTTGGCTTTGAGCAGTTTGCCGCGTACCTCCAAAAAGATTTCACTGCCGGGCTTTGCCAGTTCTTGAGGGACATATCCCATGCCAATGCCCTTTTCCAGGATCGGAGATTGTGTTCCGGAGGTCACCCTTCCGATCACTTTTCCGGCAGAATCCGTGATGGAATAGTGGTGGCGTGGAATTCCCCTGTCTACCATTTCGAACCCGCACAAGCGATTTGCGGTACCCTCTTTTTTCTGTTTGAAGAGCAAATCCTTGTCGATGAATTCCTTCTGACCATTGAATTTGGTAATCCAGCCCAAGCCGGCTTCAATTGGCGAAGTGGTGTCATCGATGTCGTTTCCGTAGAGACAGAAACCCATCTCGAGCCTTAGCGTATCGCGTGCAGCCAGTCCGATTGGCTTGATCCCAAACGCTCTTCCCGCCTCAAAAATGGCGTTCCAGATGGCTTCTGCATGCGCATTGGCGAAATACAATTCAAATCCACCGGCTCCGGTATAACCTGTTGCAGAAATTATTACCTCCCTGACTCCTGCCAGTTCACCTACCGTAAAGGTGTAATATTTGATGGCTGCGAGATCCACGGTAGTTAATTTTTGTAGTACCTCGATGGCTTTAGGCCCTTGCACGGCCAACTGAGATCGGAAGAGCACACGTCTGAACTCCAGTCACCTGAAGCTATC
>CAZGSQ010000113.1:0-12035 GCA_964528535.1 uncultured Tangfeifania sp.
ATATTTAGCCATCCTAATTCTATACCATTATAAACCATTGTCAATGAACAATTTGCACCGGTAGGGGCAGATGAGGAGGGAGAAATCCTGATTGGTGGAGCGAGCGTTGCACGCGGATACCTTCACCGGGAGGATCTTACAACCCAGAAATTTTTGGAAACTGACAGAATTTCAGGGACCAGGGAGAGGTATTACTGTACCGGAGACATCGCCAGGTATGCGCCAAATGGCGAAATTCGTTATGTTGGCAGGAAGGATGGCCAGGTAAAAGTACGGGGATTCAGGGTAGAGCTGGCGGAGATAGAGGGACTACTTTTGCAGTTTGAAGGAGTACAGGCAGCCGTCGTATCATTGGATCCGGTTTTGCAGCAATTGGCCGCTTATGTTGTCACAGACCAGGCCAAGGAGCCTGACAGGGAGGCCATTGCCACTGAATTACGGTCCAGGCTTCCTTATTACATGATCCCTTCGACCCTCGACAGGCTTCCATCACTTCCCATGACAACCAGTCAGAAAATAGACAGAAGCAGGCTTCCCGCGCCAAGCACACCGCTTTCCTTTTCAGAACGCAAAGAAATTGTTCTTCCGGTTACGGATCTTGAAAAATTATTGGTAGAGGTGGTGGCAAAAAACATCCACCGCAGCGATATCTCCATGGAGGATGATTTCTTCGAAGATCTTGGCGGACACTCGCTTCTTGCAGCATTGGTCTCATCGGATCTGAGAAAAAATAAGATGTTCGGAAATCTCTCGGTAGCCGATATCTACAAACATCCTGTGCTTTGTGATTTGGCTGAGGCGCTCGAAAAAAAACGTCCGGCAGAAGGAAAAAAAGCTACCATTCCAAGAGGAGTTCATCTGCCTTCGCGGTGGAGTTATTACACCTGTTCGTTGTTTCAGGCTATTTCCATGCTCTTCATTGCACTCATCTTCGGAATCGAATGGATGGGACCCTTTTTCGTCTACTCCTATTTTTACCAGGCAGATTACAGCCTGATAGATTCGCTGATGATGATGCTTGTTACCTATTTTTCACTGTTGCCGACCATTACCGTGTTTGCCATCACCTTCAAATGGCTGGCTATTGGGAAGATTAAACCAGGTAAGTACAAGCTTTGGGGAGGTTACTATTTCCGTTTTTGGCTGGCCGACAAGCTTGTCAATATTTCGCCGATCTCCTATTTCACAGGGACGCCGATCATGAATGTCTTCCTGAGGTTGTTGGGGGCGAAGGTTGGGAAGAATTGTTACATCAATACCTCTGCCATATCCGCTTTCGACCTTTTTGTGCTGGGAGACAATGTGAGCATCTGCACTGATTCACATCTGAAAGGGTTTACCATTTCAGACGGATATCTGCAGATTGGGACGATTGAACTCGCCGACGACTGTTATGTCGGAACCCGTTGTTGCCTCTCGCACAATACAAAGATGGAGAAGAATTCTTCGGTAGAAGACTTAACCCTTGTGCCCGAAGGATTTGTAGTTCCTGAAAATGAAAACTGGGGCGGATCGCCGGCTGTCAAAATGGGGATCAACCAAAAGCAACAAAACATTCCACCCTGGTCGAAGCGAAACTTCTTTTATGCAGTCAGCGTTTTCCTGATCCCACTGATTACCATGATTGCCTATTTCCCGGGCATGATGGTCATCACCCATTACGACTACACTTCTGAAGCCTGGTACCAGCTCTTGCCCCATATTTTTCTGGTGGGAATCTTGTTTGTGATCATCTTGACGCTGCTGATTACCTTGCTGAAATGGATACTTCTGGGCAACATCAAGGAGGGCGTTTACAGGGTGAACAGCAATTTCTACCACCGAAAATGGTTTTTTGATCAGTTGATGAAATTAAGTCTGCAGGTCCTGGGGACCTTGTACACCACCCTTTACCTGCAGATATGGTTCAGGATGCTGGGTGTTAAAATGGGAAAGAGGGTCGAAATATCTACCGTGGAATTTATATCACCCGATTTGCTGGTGACGGGCGATGAGTGCTTCCTGGCCGACTCGGTCTCCATCGGGGCTTCCTCTGTTCGCAACGGTTACATCACCATCGCCAAGACCTACATTGGGAACCGCACCTTCGTGGGAAACAGTGCGGTAATTAGTCCGGGCACGCAGTTGGGCAACAATGTCCTTGTGGGCGTCTTGTCGAAAGTAAGTGATGAAGATTTGCCTGCCAAAGATGGCACCTCCTGGTTTGGATCACCGGCAGTATTCCTTCCCAAACGCGACATCAACCGTGATTTTTCGGCAGAAAGAACTTACAAACCTACCAGGAAGTTGTTTGTGCTGAGGTATTCCATCGAATTTTTCAGGGTAACCCTGCCGGCGATCATGTTTTTGACCATGGCCTCGCTGGTCTCCAACATCACCTCTTATTTGCAGGTAGAACGTGACCTTCTGGAACTCTTTTTCCTCTTTCCTTTTCTTTACCTGGGGGTTGGAATCCTGGGAACATTCATTACTGTGCTGTTCAAATGGATCATCATCGGCCGGTATCGACCTGCCAACAAACCCTTGTGGAGCGGCTATGTATGGCGAAGTGAACTTGTTACGGGGTTGTATGAGAATTTCTTGGTACTATTTTTCCTGAACATGCTCACTGGAACACCTTTTATCAAATATCCGTTGCGGATGCTGGGGTGTAAAATTGGCAAACGAGTCTGCATCCTCACGACCCAGATGACAGAATTCGACCTCGTCAAGTTGGGAAATTACGCTGTAGTCAATGACAATTGCACCTTGCAAACCCATCTTTTCGAAGACAGGGTGATGAAAATGTCGTATGTCGATGTGGGCAAAAATTGTAGTGTTGGCGGGATGTCGGTGGTTCTGTATGACTCCAGGATGGAAGATGATTCTATTCTTATGCCGCTTTCAGTCCTGATGAAGAGTGAAACACTTCCTGCCAACGATATTTTTATAGGCGCTCCGGCTCAAAAATATTCAGAAATAATTGATTCGTAGCAACGACCTGCGAAGACTGTTCGCAAAGCATAATATTCAGTACTTTTACTGACAGTAATCAACAACAACACCAGCTACAATGTCATTGCCGCACTACTCCTTCATCGACATCTTAATCAGTATTGTGCTGGCCTTTATCATGTTTGGAGTAGGTTTATCGCTGACCTCCACAAGTTTTAAAAATGTCTTTTTTTATCCCAAATCATTGATCATTGGTTTGTCATCACAGATCATTGTTTTACCAATCATTGCATTTGCAATCACCTATTTTTCAGGGTTGCCGCTGCCATTCAAAGTCGGACTCATCATTTTATCCGCTTGTCCGGGTGGAACCACTTCTGGTTTCATCACCTATTTTTTCAAAGGCAATGCGGCACTCTCCATCACATTTACCTCTTTCAACAGTTTTATCACACTCTTTACCATCCCTTTCATTGTCAACTTTAGCCTTTCTTTCTATTACGGAAAGACCACAGAGATCCATCTCTCCTACCTGGAGACGATTGTCCAGATATTTTCTGTTACAATTCTCCCGGCTGTTCTTGGGGTTTTTGTAAGATCCTCGCGTCCGGCTTTCGCGATAAAGGCACAGCAACCGCTTAAACTTGTCCTGCTGGCAGCCCTTGGGGTGGTTTTTGTCATCAAATTTTTCGCAAACGAAAAGAATGGAGGAGCCGGAGTCACCTTGCAGGAGGTGCTTGACATCCTGCCTTATGCATTGCTGTTGAATGCCTTGTCGATGTTGTGGGGCTTCCGGTTTGGAAGAGTCACAAAACTTGGCGTCAGAAACGCCTATACCATTGGCATAGAAGCTGCGGTACAGAACACAACGCTCGCATTTTTGGTTGCAGGAACACTCCTTCACAACCAGGAAATGGTGAAACCTTCGCTTATTTATGCCCTGTTTTCCTTCTGGACTGCCATTTCTTATACTTTCATCATTAAAAAAACGAATAAAATCGGCTTGTTTGAGGAGTTTAAATCCTGACAAACATTTACTTACTATTAACAGATTCGATTAACCAATGAATTCAAAATTTGTACTGATAGTACTGATGGCACTTCCCATTGGGGCTTTTTCACAGCCTCCCGGCAGGAGGGCCACTTACGATATTTCAAAAGAACGTGTACTTTACACGGTTGGTTACACCCATTTGGACTCAGAATACGAATGGGACTACAAGACAACAGTCAGTGAATATCTCAAAAATACACTGGAGGAGAATTTCAGGCTACTGGACAAGTATCCCGACTATGTATTCAACTTTACAGGCTCCCGCAGATATCGGCTGATGAAAGAGTACCATCCCGAACTCTTCTCCCGATTGAAAGGTTACATCGACAATGGCAGATGGAACGTAGCGGGATCGTCGGTCGAAGAGGCTGAAGTCAATGTATCTTCCTCAGAATCAGTACTGAGACATGTCCTCTACGGCAACGCTTATTTTCGCAAGGAGTTCGGGAAAGAGAGTGCCGACTACATGTTACCTGTTCAAGTATGAAATTGGGATTCCTCCAAAAACAACAGCCATCACCCTGCCAGACAATGCGGGGATAAAAATATTTTCCCTGACACTGGCAAATTCCCATTCGGATGACACGAGTGTCCTTTTACCACTCTTTGACGATTACAAAGAAAATGACCATTTTCGGCTTAGGAAACCATCGAAATAGGCCATTTTATTGCGTTGCAAAGAATCACCAGTCTCATTTTCATGAAAGGAACGGTGGTTTTTTCATGCCTCATCTCCATCTTTAGACTTCTAAGCGTGTAGGGAATTCACCTACACGAGAATCAGCTTTTGACTTACTACGATTGTGGAAATCCCTTACCTTCCACGAACTCCTGCCATGGTATTTTTACTCCCGTACTCAAGTCGATGGAGTAAAGAAAAAAAGGTAAAATTAAAACCAAGAGCCATGAATTCAGATCTATTTACAAGGTGGTTACAGACCGAAGCAGAGATTCTTTTCCAAAAGGATTCCACTCCTGAAAATTTCATCAACAGGGCCAAGCCATTGATCGAAGCACTCGTCAAAGTAAACAGGTCAGAAAAAATTTCTGAAAGAGAGTTGCAGGAAATTCTAATCTCCGTGCAGGCCAAAAAGAATCCACAAGCTGTTCAGAAAAACAGCTATTTCGATATCGTTGATCTGAGTCTCTACAGGGCAAACTGATTAAGAGCCCGGACAATTTTCTCAATGACCTCCTGGTTCCCTTACACCAGTGTCATCCACTTCCACACCCCAAACTTTTTTGTAAATTCGTGGCCTGACTACCAGACTATGATCAACAAATATTGGGCAACCCTACTTCTGGCATTATTCTCAAGCGCAACCTGCCTGGCAGAAAATTATTCTTCCAATTTCACCCCGAAAGTAAGGCAGGATAGTTTGCCTTATAAAAAGACCATCAACCAGGATTACAAGCTGCATGCCAGAAAGACGATGGGACCAATAAAATTGGATGGCACCATCGATGAGCCTGATTGGCTCAAAGCCGAAGCGGCTGCCAATTTCTACATGGTTCTTCCTTACGACACAGGGCACAGCAGTGCAAAATCTGAAATCAGGATGGTCTACGACGAGAAGGCCTTCTACTTGTCGCTTATTTTTCACGACTCCCTACCGGGAAAGCGCCCCGTGGAATCACTTCGCAGGGATTTTACATTTGCCAACAACGACAATTTCCTCCTCTTTGTAGATCCTTTCAACGACCAGACGACAGGATACACCTTTGGCGTCAATGCAGCCGGAGCCATCTGGGATGGCACAATGAGTGGCGGCGCTCCCGTCAACCTGATCTGGGATTGCAAATGGGACGTCAAGGTTAGGAACTATCCTGATAAGTGGACCGCTGAGATGCGGATTCCATTCAAATCGATCAGGTACAAGAGTGGCCTGAAGCACTGGAACATCCAGTTTTCGCGGCTCGACCTGAAACTCAACGAAAAGTCTGCCTGGGCACCCGTTCCAAGGCAATTTGCAACCTCCTCACTGGCCTATGCCGGACAATTAATGTGGGAAACTCCCCCGCCAAAATCGGGGTTGAAGCTATCGCTGATCCCCTACCTGTTTGCTGGCGTCTCCAGAAATTTTGAGAACCACGAAGCCAGCAAATACAAGAAAAATTTCGGAATGGACGCCAAGTTAGGTCTCAGTTCATCCCTTCAACTCGATCTGACCTACAACCCGGATTTTTCGCAGGCTGAGGTAGACGATCAGGTGATCAACCTCGATCGTTTCGAACTCTATTTTCCTGAAAAGCGGCAATTCTTTCTCGAAAACAGCGACCTGTTCGGCAGTTTTGGTCATACCTCCATCCGTCCCTTCTTTTCGAGGAGGATCGGGCTGGAGGCTCCTGTCGCGTTTGGGGCCAGACTCAGTGGCAAATTGGGACAGGATTGGCGAATCGGCATGATGGACATGCAGACAGGAAGTGAAGGGGAGCTCCTATCCCGCAATTTCTCAGTCACAACGATCCAGAAGAAGCTCTTTTCGCGATCGAATGTTGCGGCCATCTTCGTCAACAAGCAGCAGTTGAACGTACCCGCTTCGTGGATTGGAAACAACTACAACCGCATTGCCGGACTCGAATACAACCTGGCCAGCCCCGACAATTTCCTCAATGCCAAACTCTTTGCGCTTAAATCCTTTACCCCGGGCGCCCATGCTTCGGAAGAATACAGCGAAGGCCTTACGATGACCTACTCAAGAAAAAGCTATCTTTTGGAATTGACTCAACTATATGTAGGAAAGGATTTTAACGCCGAAACGGGCTATGTACCAAGAAGTGATTTTTTGAAGATTGACCCTAAATTTACCTACAAAACCTACCCGCAAAAGGGTCCTGTAGAAAACCGTGGCTTCTACAGCGAATTCGACAACTACTTCTTACCAGGAAGTCTGAAATTGACTGACAGAAGCCTCACGGCTGGATATTTCGCCAATTTCAAGAACCGCGTTCGCATCGAACTGAAGGCCAATTATTGGTATGTTCTTCTGCGCCAAAATTTCGACCCTACCAACGAAGGCAAAAATTATCTTCAAAACGGAAGCACCTACCAATGGAAAGAGCTCTCCTTTCTTTTCAATTCAGACAACCGCAAGACCTTCAAATACGATTTTCAGTTGGGTTACGGCGGTTTCTTCAATGGCAACAGGTGGTTTGTCAACGGTGATTTTATCTGCAAGTTCCAGCCATACGGTTATATTTCATTGATATACAGCTACAACCAGTTGTATTTACCTCTGCCCTGGCAAAAAACCGGATTCTGGCTGGTTGGGCCCAAATTGGACGTGACATTCACCAACAAATTGTTCTTCACCACCTACGTCCAGTACAACAAACAAGCAGACAACCTGAACATCAACGCCCGTTTGCAATGGCGCTACAAGCCGGTTTCAGATCTCTTTCTGGTCTACACAGACAACTATTTCCCCGAAAACCGAAACGTAAAAAACAGGGCGCTTGTATTAAAAATGACTTACTGGTTTAATTAGAAACGCTCTAAATTTACTCCTTTAAAAACACCATGAATCTAAAGCCTGCCATTTCGAACAAAATACTGACTCCAAGCCTGGTCTTTCTGTTGGTATTTCATTTTTGGGGATTTGATCCACTTCATGCTCAACCCCGCCTTGTGCTTCTCACCGAAAACTGGAAAGCAAAAAGAGTGACAGATGAAGTGGCAGATGGCACCCAAATTACAGGCACCAATTTTCAGATGACCGGGTGGATGGAGGCCATTGTTCCGGGCACGGTGCTTACCACCCTTCTTCACAACAAATTGGTGCCGGATCCCTTCTTTGGACTGAACAACACGAAGATTGCCGATGTTTATACAACGGGTCGAGACCACTATACCTACTGGTTCTACAAAGAATTCGACCTGGCAGCGTTGAAACCGGGCGATCAGGTTTGGCTTAACTTCAGGGGGATCAACTACTTTGCAGAGATCTTTCTCAACGGCAAGCGAATCAACACCACCACCCACAAGGGGATGTATCTCCGCGAAAAATACCTGATCACCCCCAACCTACTGCAAGGCAAGGTGAACAAACTGGCAGTGTGGGTGGCGCCCCCCGATCCTGTCGGCAATCCGAACAACGGTCAGGGAGGCGATGGCACCATCGCAAGAAATCTTACCATGCAATGTACCGCAGGATGGGACTGGATCTGCCCTGTACCGGACCGCAACACAGGAATCTGGGACCAGGTATCCCTGGAAGTAACGAATGGTGTAGACCTCAAAAATCCATTCGTGGTTACCCGTGTACCCGGCATACGAATGCCCGGTTCCAAACAAAACCCTGCCTTCCTGCAAGCTGCAGTTGAATTGAAAAATGCATCTGATCAACCTGTCAAGGGTACCGCTACCGCTGAAATTGAAGGCCAGAAAGTGAATGTACAGGTCAGTTTGTTGCCGAACGAAACCAAAAAAATCTCTTTCAAAGAGATGGAGGTTAAAAATCCACGGCTCTGGTGGCCCAGTGGAATTGGTGACCAACCGCTTTACAAGGTTCACCTCAGTTTCACCTTGGCGGATGGAACCTTGTCCGACCAGGAAACCATCCCGACAGGTATCCGGGAAACCGGCCATGTTTTTGATCCGGAACTCCGTTCGCAAATTTTCAGTGTCAATGGGCAGAAAATATTCATCAAAGGGGGCAATTGGATTGCCTCAGACGCCATGCTTCGACTCACTGCCAAACGGTACGATGCGGAGGTTCGCCTCCATGCCGGGATGAACATGAACATGATCCGCGTTTGGGGTGGCGGACTAACCGAACGGCCCGAATTTTATGATGCCTGCGACAAGTACGGGATATTAGTATGGCAAGATCTCTGGATTTCAGGCGATTGCAACGGCGAGTGGGGCGATCCGTCCAAAAAAGATTCGCAAGAGCGGCGAAAGGCCTACCCCGATGACCACGCACTCTTTCTCGATGCCGTGGCCGATCAGATCCTCTTGTTGCGAAACCACCCGAGTCTCTTTCTCTGGTGCGGCGGCAACGAGACTTATCCACCTGCTGATATCATTAGCGCGTTGAAACAGGATATTTTTCCGGCACTTGATCCCTGCCGTTTCTTTCTCGACAAATCGACCTCCCCGCAGCTGATGACCAACGACAAGGGAGGTACCGGAGATGGGCCCTACGGGATCCTTGAACCTGCAGACATGTTCACAAAAAGATCCTTTCCTTTCAATCCTGAAATTGGGTCCATAGGAATCCCAAATTTCGACGGACTTCAAAAAATTATTCCTGCCGGGGAACTTAAGGTTCCAAAGATGCCGAACGGCGAAGGTTCCTGGGCCTACCACAAATTCCACTCGCTGCACGACTTCCCCGACAGGTATGGAAAAGTGAAGGGCATCGAAGATTTCTGTTTGAAGGCACAAATCGTCAGTTACGAACAATACCGTGCCCTGCAAGAGTCTTTCAATTACAAGATGTGGAATTGGTACGCAGGCATGCTCGTGTGGAAGAACCAAAATCCCTGGACAGCCCTGCGCGGTTCATTTTACGACTATTACCTCGACTACCAGGGTGGCTATTTCGGCTACAAACATGGGGCGGCCCCCTTGCATCTCCAACTGAACCTGAACGACTCTGCGGTCTGTGTCGTCAATCAAACGGCTCAAAAAATGGACGGGGCCACCGCCCTGATTCGTTTGTTTGACCTGCATGGCCAATTGGTCCTTGAGAAGAAATTATCGGTCAGCATGGAGGCTCAAACCACCAAATTGCTTGACAAGGTAACACTGCCAAAAACCTCCGTTGGACTCTTTTTTCTAAGGCTACAACTGCTTGATCTAAAAGAGAAGGTGCTGGACGAGAATTTCTACTGGCTGACATCCAGGGCAAAATCCTATGAAGCCTTGAATGAACTGGGAATCGTCAAATTGGAAGCGTCCTGTGAAAAACTACAAGGAAATGAACTAAATTTGAAGGTCAGCAATCCTGGTAAGGAGACCGCTTTTTTCATCCGTATCAAAGTAGCGAACGGGAAGGGTGAAACTGTGTCGCCCATTTTTTTGGATGAAAATTTCTTTACACTCCTACCGGGAGAGTCGCGGAATGTGAAGATGCAAACGAATGGACTTTTAAATCCTGACAGCGATTGGACGGCCATCCTGGAGGGCTGGAACATGACTCCACTCTCACTAAAATTATAATTAGATATATCCTCAACCATGCAAAAAATTTCGAGACGCAATTTTGTTCAAGCCGGTGGCATCGCGGTAGCCGGAACGATGGCAACAGGAAGTACGATGGCTTCGGTTGTTGCTGACAACCAGTATTTTTCCAAAAGACCGCCACTGGCAAGCCGCAAATTCACCTCAGAGGCCGTTGAGAAAACCATCCTGAAAGTGAAGGCAAAGATCGGCAATCCAAAACTGGCCTGGATGTTTGAAAACTGCTATCCCAACACCCTCGACACAACTGTTACTTATACTGAAAAGAACGGACGGCCCGATACCTTTGTCATCACTGGTGACATTCTGGCAATGTGGCTTCGCGATAGTTCAGCCCAGGTATGGCCCTATCTTCCCCTCATCCCAGAAGATGAAAAACTAAAAAAAATGGTTGCCGGAGTGGTCAACCGCCAGACCGACTGCATCCTGATCGATCCCTATGCCAATGCCTTCAACAATGGCCCGGGCCACAGCGGATGGTTGACAGACCTCACCGAGATGAAACCCGAACTTCACGAGCGAAAATGGGAGATCGATTCGTTGTGTTATCCGATCAGGCTGGCCTGGCACTACTGGAAGATCTCGGGCGACAACACTGTTTTTTCGGAAAAATGGCACCAGGCCGCAAAATCCATCCTAAATACCTTCAAGGATCAGCAAAAGAAGCATGGCAAAGGCAGCTATTCCTTTATGCGCAAAACCGAAAAAGCCAGCGATACTACCTTTGGCAATGGATTCGGGTTGCCCATCAAACCCACGGGATTGATCTGTTCGGCCTTTCGTCCTTCCGACGATGCCACCTTCTTCCAATTTTTGATCCCATCCAATTTTTTTGCGGTGGTTTCGCTTCGTCAGATGGCTGAAATCTCAAGAGATGTTTTAAAAGACGATGAACTGGCTGCAGCAGCAAGCTCGTTGGCCATCGAAGTGGAATCGGCCCTCCAAAAATTCGGAAGGGGAGTCCATCCAAAGGCCGGCTCCATCCTCTCCTACGAGGCCGATGGTTTCGGCAACAACCTCTTCATGGACGATACGAACATCCCGAGTCTGCTCACACTCCCCTACCTGGATGCCATATCACCCAACGATCCATTGTATGTAAACACCAGAAAATTTGTCCTCAGCGACGACAATCCCTGGTTTTTTCGCGGCAAATATGCCGATGGTACCGGCGGGCCACATGTCAATGGAGGATACGATTACATCTGGCCGATGAGCATCATCATGCGGGCCATGACCTCTGCCGATGAGGCCGAGATTCGCCAGTGCCTCAAATGGCTGGTAGAAACGGATGCCGGAACCGGATTCATCCACGAAGCGTTTCTGAAAGATGATCCGAAAACCTTCTCCAGATCATGGTTTGCCTGGGCAAATACCCTCTTTGGCGAGCTGATTATCAAACTGTATCACGATCGTCCCAATCTTTTGGCACAAATTTAAAGAATGAAACTACCTTATAGCGGAATAAAGATGAAAAAATTACTCTTTGCATTGTTTCTGGTCT
Source organism: uncultured Tangfeifania sp. (assembly GCA_964528535.1). Classification (GTDB taxonomy): domain Bacteria; phylum Bacteroidota; class Bacteroidia; order Bacteroidales; family Prolixibacteraceae; genus CAINVV01. The sequence continues at coordinate 11,680 of CAZGSQ010000113.1, forward strand.
CTGTTTTGGCAGCCTGCAAGCAGGAGAAGCCGCTGATTGTCAATCCCGGAAGGTTGAACGACATCGAAAAGATGCTAAAAATCCAAAAGGAGCTCACAGTAAATTCAGTAATTCCTATTTGGAACATCCTCGACAACCCCTCCTCGCCTGACGAAGAACAGGCACTTAAATTTTTGTTTGCCTACATGCCCTTGAGTGACCTGGCAGATTACAGCCCTGGTTTCATGCGTGCCAATGTGAGGCAGAGTCTGCAAACCAGGAGCGAGATGAGCTGGGGAAAGGAGATTCCGGAAGAGGAATTCTTGCATTTAGATCGGAAGAGCGTCGTGTAGGGAAAGAGTGTTCAGAGCCGTGTA
>CAZGSQ010000114.1:0-11964 GCA_964528535.1 uncultured Tangfeifania sp.
GTACGTGGTCGAGCTGCTGCGCCAGGGCAAATCGCTGCAGGATGCCCGCGAGGGGGGCTGCAGCGGCTGCATCGAGGTGGGGGCCTTTGGCAAGGAGGCCTACCTGCTCACTGGCTATCTCAATGTGCCCAAGATCCTGGAGGTGACGCTCAACAACGGGATCAATCCGGTGACGGGCATCCCGGTAGGGTTGCAGACCGGTGATCCGCGCACGTTTCAAACTTACGGAGAGCTGTACGGCGCTTTCGTGAAACAGCTCAACTACGTGGTCGACCTGAAGATGCGGGTGAGCAACTACATCGACCGGATGTTTGCCAAGTATGCCCCGGCCCCTTTCCTGTCGGTGGTGACCGACGACTGCGTGGCACGCGGCAGGGATTACTACGACGGCGGACCACGTTACAACACCAGCTACATCCAGTGCTGCGGTCTGGGTACCGTCACCGACAGCCTCGCGGCGCTGAAGAAGCATGTCTTCGAGGAGCAGCGCTTCCCGATGGATCAGGTGCTGAAGGCGGTGCTGAACAATTTCGAGGGAGAGGAGCTGCTGCGCCAGACCATCATGAACCGCACCCCCTTCTTCGGCAACGACGACGATTACGCCGACACCATCGCGGTGCAGGTGTTCAACGACCTGGTGGATGCCATCGACGGGAAACCCAATATCAAGCCGGGCGGAAAGTACCATCTCAACATGCTCTCGACCACCTGCCATGTCTATTTCGGCAAGGTAATGGGCGCCACCCCCAATGGCCGGCAGGCGGGCAAGTCGATCAGCGACGGCACTTCCCCCTCGCACGGGGCGGATACCCACGGTCCGGCGGCGGTGATGAAGTCGCTCACCAAGTTCGACCACACCCGGTCAGGCGGCACGTTGCTGAACCAGCGTTTTCTCCCCAGTCTGCTGAAGAAGGAGGAGGACATGGTGAAGCTCGGTCACCTGATCAGAAGCTACTTCACCCTCGGCGGCCACCATGTGCAGTTCAACATCGTCGACACCGCCACCCTCCTGGCCGCGCAGGCCTGTCCGTCGGACTACAAGGATCTGATGGTAAGGATGGCAGGGTACAGCGATTATTTCAACGACATGAACGCGGATTTGCAGCGGGAGGTGATTGAGCGCACTGAAAATAGTGGAATATGAGGAGTGAAGAACTAAGAGTTAAGAGTTAAGAGTTAAGAGTTAAGAGTGAAGAGTGAAGAACTAAGAGTTAAGAGTGAAGAGTTGAGAATGTCAATGCCTGAAATACCCTGACGACCAGGAAGGAAGGGACTGGCAAAACAGCAGAGGCATTTTTTCGACCTCAATGAATATATTGCAAAAATGCAAGCCGCAGAGCGGCAATATTATGGTTAGTGGGGCTATGATGATAGGAGACAATAATTGATGATGATAAAATCCGAGGAGGCATTGGTCTTTGATATAAAGCGCTACGCGATACACGATGGTCCGGGGATCCGGATCGTGGTGTTTCTGAAGGGGTGCAACCTGAACTGTGCCTGGTGCCACAACCCGGAGGGGATCGCTGCGGCGCAGGAGCGGATTTACGCACCGGCGCGTTGCATCGGATGCGGCACCTGCGTATCGGCATGTCCTAACTCGGCCCTCACCCTCACCGCGGAGGGAATCAAGACCGACACCTCCCTCTGCGAGCTGTGTGGCACCTGTGCGGCCGTCTGTCCGACGAAGGCGATCGAAATGTCCGGAATCCTTCAGACGGTGGATCAGCTGATGTTCGAGATCGAAAAGGAGCGGATCTTCTTCGAGCAGTCGGGGGGCGGGGTGACTTTCTCGGGTGGTGAACCGATGCTGCACACCGACTTCCTGGTAAGGCTTTTGGATGAATGCCGGTCAAGGGGGTTTCATACCGCAGTGGACACGGCCGGACTGGTGAGCACAGAGATCCTGCTGGAGGTGGCCCAACACACAGACCTGTTCCTGTACGACCTCAAGCTGATGGACTCCGTCCGGCACCGGGAATGGACGGGAGTGCCGAATGAGAAGATTCTTGCGAACCTCCGGATACTGGCTGAGAACGGGGCTAACATCAATGTGCGGATACCGCTTGTTGGAGGTGTAAACGACGATGAAGAAAATATTTTGCAAACCGCGCGATTCTTAAGCGTGTTGCCGGGGGAGAAGATCAGGGTGAATTTGCTGCCGTACCACAAAATTGCTCAGACGAAATACGCGAAACTGGGAAGGGGGGAGGAGTTCAGACTACTGGATGAACCAACCACTGAGAGACTACAGGAAGCACAGGAAATCTTCAGAATTCATGGGATTGAAGTGGTAATTGGGGGATGAACCTATGATAGACTAACCACAAATGACACAAATGGACACAAATAGCTCAGGCCATTACCACAAATGACCACAAATGACCACAAATAATTTGTTATGAGGGTTTTAGATATAGAAGAGATTAGAGGATAAACCGTTTGTATTCGAGTTTTTCAGGACCAAAATTGATTAGCATTCCAAGTCGTTTGTCGGAGGCTTTTAGGTAGTTAAAAATTTGTCCTTTGTGAATATTGGTTATTTCAGTAACCGCTTTAAGCTCAATAATGACCTCGTCGAAACAGAGAAAATCAGCGAAATATTTTTTCTTGAGTATTTTTTTCTTGTATTTTATGCGCATTTTCTTTTCCCTTTCATACTGTAGATCCTGTTCAATAAACTCAAGTTCAAGAGCCTCCTGGTAAACAGCTTCCCGAAATCCTCCTCCAAGCTGGTTGTGAACTTCCATGCAGCATCCAATTATTTGGTAGCATTCCTTCTTGAAAATGTATTCTTCGTCTATATTTATACTATAATAAGAATTTGATTTTATATACAATTTACAGTAAATGAATTAAATAAACGAATTATGTATTGCTTATTTTTCGTGAAGGAGTGCTTTTATTTGTATTCATTTGTGCCATTTGTGGTAGAGCCGGGGTGAATGTGTTTGAAATGTTTGATAGGTTTAAAATGTTTTTTTGAGTTTTAATCTGTATAATTTGTGTAATCTGTAGTAGGCAAGGGGTTTATTTGTGTTCATCTGTGTGCATTTGTGCAATCTGTGGTTATTTTTGTGTCATGACTGATTTTGATCTTTTGTCTACGGTTGAGCAGGGTGGTTGTTCGGCCAAGTTATCACCGTTGCAGCTGGGAGAGATCCTGGCGAAGCTGCCCATTGTCTCGCATCCCAACCTCCTGGTAGGAATAGAGACGCACGACGATGCGGGCGTTTACAAGCTGAACGACGAGACGGCCGTGATCTTCACCACCGACTTCTTCCCGCCTGTATGCCGGGATGGCTACGAGTTCGGACAGATTGCGGCGGCCAATGCGCTGAGCGATGTCTATGCGATGGGGGGAACGCCTTTGTTGGCGCTAAACCTGATGATGTTCTCGGCGGCCAAAATACCCCTCGATGTCTTCGGTGCGATCTTACAGGGAGGTCACGACAAAGTGGTCGAAGCGGGTGCATTGGTGTTGGGCGGCCATACCATCGAGGATTATCCGCCCAAGTTCGGGCTGGCGGTGGTGGGAACGGTTCATCCCGACCGGCTGATCACCAACTCGGGTGTGCAGGCAGGAGATGTGCTGATACTGACCAAGCCGCTGGGTTCGGGCGTGATTCTGGCCGGACAACGGAACGGCATGACGGAGGAGTCGACCGTTCAAAAGGTTCTGAATTATATGAAAATGCTGAACAAAAGCGGGGCTTCGGTGATGCAGGAGTATCGACTGAAAGGAGCGACGGATGTCACCGGGTTTGGTCTGCTGGGTCACGCAATGCGGATGGCGGAGGCAAGCGGCGTGACGCTGAGGATCCAGTCGGACTGGTTGCCGCATTATCCTGAGGCCATCGCCTTGCTGGAGGAGGGATGCATTCCCGGAGCGGCCTTCCGCAACCTGGAGTTTGTGAAGGAGAGTACCGTCTTTGATGCCTCGCTTGAATACGAAAGAAAAATGCTTTGCTGCGATGCCCAGACCTCGGGTGGATTGCTGATGGCGGTTCCTTCCGCGATTGCGGAAGAGGTGCTGGAGGCCTTGATCCGTGCTGGCTTGCCTGAGTCGGCGGTGATAGGGGAAGCGGTGCCGCAAAGTAAAAGGAGCCTGTATCTGGATTAGTGGGTAGGCGACGGATTGCTTCGCTTCGCTCGCAATGACGGTACATTGTGCGTGATTGGTGTTTAGACAACGGATTGCTTCGTCGTTCCTCCTCGCAGTGACGGTGCATCGGGACTACAGTGAAAAGTATTGGTGGGTGAGCCAGTGCTTGTAGATTGGATCCTGAAATTCAGTCTTTCCGGGAGTTACGTCCAATACATCCTTTTCAACGAGTGATTTTCTGCAACGAGTGATGTTGGCTGAGGAGCCCAGCCGGTATTTTTCGAGGACGGCAGCCGAATTCATAGATTTTTCGCCTTGGATGCAAGCCTTCAGGAAATTCAATTGAAGCGTTGTAAGTCCTTGTGTGATCGTATCAAATAGGAGACTAAGCTGGTCAACCAATGATTGATGAGCTGCTTGCACATTTTCGGAAGTAGCAGTATCTTCCGTTCTGAGCCATACTTGTTGCGCCAACTGCTGCACGTAATAGGGATGGTTTTCGGCCAGTGAGCTGATGGATTCGGCCAGTTCTGCTGAAATGGACTTTCCGGTAGCGACAAATCTTTCGATGATAAAATCAATCCAGGACTTGGTATCAATTTTTTCCAGGAAGAGGATGGTCCCAAACTTGTAGAAGGGCATTGAGCTGTTGGTAAAAACATCCAGGAGCAGATGACGTTTGCTCCCATACAAACAGTAGGCGACATTTTGGTGTTTTTGCCAATGTGAACGCAGTTTCTTTTGAAAGAAGGCAGGATCATCGAACTCCGCGATGTTTTGAAATTCATCCACACAGATCACGATCCTCAGACCCTTTTCTACCGCAATTTTCTCGGCAAGATCCAATATTTCGTCCGGATTGTTTTTAAGTTCATTCCAGTCAAACCCGAAGGAGACTTCGTTCTGAGCATCTCCACTGAAGCTAATTTTTGGTACGAAACGGGAGAGAAATTTTTTTGAAGAGTCGATTGCCTCCTCCCATTTTGAAGAGGTCTCTTTCAGAACACTCTGAGCCAAAATGGTATAGAAATCTTCCTCTCTCCTTACATTGAAAAGATCTATGCGGCAGATTTTCAGTTTTTTATTTTTGGAAATAGCCAGATCGGCCGCCTTGGATACGAGCGAACTCTTTCCCCAGCGACGAGGAGAAACAACAATTGTGTTGGTTAAGGAGTTGAAATTTGACACTAAAAGAGCCGTCTCTTTGCTTCTGTCAGTGAAGTTGAAAGAGGAGGCTATTTTTCCAAAAATGAAAGGTGTATCCATATTTGTACCTGTTTTAGTACAAATATATGAAACAAAAATGTTTGAAACAAAATTGTTCCAAACATTTTTGACTATTTTTTCTTCTTGCGGGCAAGGAAGAGGATGCCTGCTGCAACGATCAGGCCTCCGGCAAAATAGACATAGGAGGGTACTCCGCTTTTGGTCTCTTCTTCGGCAGCCTGGTAGAAGACGGGTTTCGCAGCTTTGTCGGCGTTGACGGTATCTTTTTGGGCTTTTGGCGTTTGGGCCATGGAGAGGGCTGCGAGGTTCAGCATCAGGACGAGGGCCAGTGCCAAACGGAGGAAGGAATTTTTCATGTGTATAATTTTATAATTGCTACTAGGTATATATTAATATCTTCCAACATTTTCAACTCTAAAAATTTGTTCCATTCCGTCCGATCCAATCATTTTTTTTTCAACATGCTACCGCGGAAGGTGCGCATTAGACCATTCGTTTTCTACCAACATATCGCCGCTATGCGACTTGATTTCCTAAAAATTTTCATTGCGGTCGAAGAATACCGGAGTTCAACTTTCTCTGTCATTTCTCCGTTTCCCCGTTTCCCCTTCGACAAGCTCAGGGACCTTGGTGTCTTCCGCAAAATGAAAATTGTTAGTCATTTTGACACTTCGACAGGCTCAGTTCTAAGCTTACCTGGCCAATTCATCGTATTTCTTCGCAACCTCCGGGTCGGTCGGTCGGTAACTGTCCGCCAATCCGGCATAGGCAGCCTTGAATCCGGGGTTCATCGTCAGGCAAGTTTTCAGCAGTTCGCGGGCTTTTTTCGGCTCCTTCCGTTCCACCAGGATCTTTGCCAGCGGTGGATAGGCATCGAAGTATTTCCGGTTGAGACCGATCAGACGTTCGTACAACGCTTCCGCATTTGCCTGAGCTCCCATTTCGGCGTTGATGTTCGCCTGAAACATCAGGAGCGGCTCGCCTTCCGGGTTGATCTCCAGCCCTTTTTGCAAAAGAGAGCGCGCTTTTTCCTTGTCGCCCATTTCGTAACAGACCGATGCAAAATTAAAAAAGATTCCTTCATCCTGAAAACTATTTTTGACTGCCTCTTCAAAAAATTTAATGGATTCTTCGGGATGGTGCTGCTGAAAGGCCATGTAACCAAAATAATCGTCTTTATTTTCACGTTTGACCACTGCGCAGATAGGGATTCCATCGGCTTCGATGATTTTGATGGTATTTTTGGGCGGCCACATCCTGTTCTTCAGCAAGGTTGGGGAGATGTAACTATTGGCCACAATAAAATAGTCCCAGTCGTGCTGACTTCGATCGGTCCATGGTAAATATTTGACATCCAGCGTGTGTTCCTTTCTGAAAAACCACTCGGACGGAAAATTGGATGCTACCTTCAAGCTGTCGCCCGGATGGCTCTTCTTCAGGTATTCGATCAGCCATTCGGAGCCTTCGCGCATGGAATGGTAGTAATAATCGGTCTCGTAGTTGCCGTAAGCACCTTTCAGTCCACCCACCAATTGGTTGTAATAGAGGTAATCATAAGGCCGGTTTCTTACCAGGAAGTCGAAGGGATGATAGGCCAACAGTAAAACTACCGTGAAGGCCAAACCGCGGAGAAGTTTCGATTTGAAAAGGAGGAACAGGTGCCAGAGTCCGATGGCGGCGAGCACCACAATGGCCGGATAGATGAACAAAAAATGTCGCCAAGATCCGTAGAGGTTGGATTGTTCGTAGATGACAAACACGATTGGGAAGAGGATGGTGAAAACCAGGAAGCCATATTTGAGCCACTCTTTCTTAGCGGCTTTCCCGGCTACGGCAACGAAACAGAGGATGCCCGCCCATACCAGCAGCGGGATGGTGATGAGCATCAGTTTTGGAAGATAGTACCAGGGCAACCAGTCTGACCACTCCAGTTTGCCTTCGAAAATTTGGCGGATGGTGGTGGGGAATTGGGTCATTACCTGGTAGGATTTCCAGAAACCTGTCATGGGGTTTTGGAGCACATAGGGCCAGAGGAGGATCCCTGTCAGGTAAGCGCCGAGGATGATGAAACCAATCCACGTTAGTTTGTTTCTGAGACCTTCGGTGTTGATTCTGGCAGTTTCCCGGTAGGTCTTGAACTCCAGGATGGTCGTAAAAAGCAACAGGTAGCAGATCAGGAGCAGTCCGCCGGGACGGATGCTGATGCAGAAGGCCATGGACAAAATAAGCGGCACAGCATTTTTCAAGGTTCTCTTATTGGCGAATAGCCACCGCAGCAGGAAGAGGGTGCCGGCGAGGTAGGCCAGTGCAAAGGGGATGTCTTTGAGATTGTTTTGTGCATGGCCCAAAAAGGTGGGCGAAAGTGAGAATAGAAGCAAGGTAATGGTACCGGCTCCGTACCCGGAAAGCCATACCGCGAAGAGTCCGGCCAGGACGATGCATAACCATGCTGCGAGTCCATTCATCTGGTGGCGGAAGGTATAGATGTCGTCGATGTTGAACCACCGGATGAGGATGGTGGTGAAGTTGTCGAAGGATTGACCGTAGTATTTCAGGAAGGTAGCTGGTGTATCGAGGGCGCTCTGGTCGGTGCCGTGGGAGGCGAAATAGTTGTAGACGGAGATCGATTGCCGGTAGTGAAGTCCTTCGTCTCCGGAGATACCGGCTTTGTCGCTTTCTGCCAGAATGAAAACCAGTAGCAACAAGGCGATGATATCAAAGAGCCCTCTGGCCAGGTTCCCTTTGCCGGGAAGGGGACGGTGAATAATATGGGAGATGTTAGGATACATGCAATCGAGGGGTCGTGTTCATGTTGCTATTAAGGTTTTCCCTCGTGGATTTTCTTGATAAAATAGATCGGGCGGTTTTGGGATTCCTTGTAGATACGGAAGACATATTCGCCAACGATGCCCAGGAAGATGAGCTGGATAGAGCCAAGAAAATAGAGGCTCAGCAGGGTAGAGGACCATCCGAGTACGGCCACTCCAATGTATTTTTCCACCAATACATAAATGCCGGCGCAAAAGAACACGATGGTGCCAAGCATGCCGAGGAAGAGGCACAAACGGATGGGAAACCTGGAAAAGGAGAAGATGGCATCGGTGGCCAATGTAAAGAGCTTGGAGATGTTCATCTTGGGTTCGCCTTGCAACCGGTCTTCGCGGACATAATTGATGGTGCCCTGGTTAAAACCGATGAAGGTGCGCAATCCGGGCATGTACCTGACCTTTTCGTTTAGGGAGAGGAGTGCTTTCAGGGCATCGCGCGTCATCATCGAGAAGTTGCCGGAATTCTCCATGTTTTCGAGACCGGCCAGATATTTAAACAGCAGGTGAAATACAAAGGTATAGAGGGTTCTTTGGGTACTCCCTTTGCGGCCTGTTCGTTTTCCGCTGACGATGTCGAAGCCTTCGATTTTGATTTTGTGGTACATCTCCGACAGTAGTTCGGGTGGATCCTGCAGGTCGCCGTCCATCATGGCGATGATCTCACCTTTGGCATGTTCGAGTCCGGCGGTGAAGGCCGCCTGGTGACCGAAATTTTTGGAGAGCGAGATGATGTTGATTTGTTTGTTCTTCAGCCGGTGCTTCAAAAGCTTAGAAACGGTTTCGTCGGTGCTGCCATCGTCGACAAAGAGGAGTTCGTAGTCGCCGGCAAAGGATGCAACGGCGGCCACGGTCCGGGCAACCAGATCGTCGATCAGTTGCGATTCGTTGTAGACCGGTATAACAAGGGAAAACACCATATTGAATATTGCCTGAGGTTAAACGGCGAAACTGCAGAAAGTATTTCGATCCTAAAATTAGGGAAAAATTAAGAGGTTGACAAATAAGATCCTCAGGTTCAATGGCAGGTAAGGGATTAGGCTGCTTCGCTCCCCGAGATTGCAATGACAGCTTTATGCATTAGTGTTAATATAAGGAGATTGCTTCCTGCTTCGTTCCTCGCAGTCGCAATGACAGCGAGTTTTTCAATAAGGGGTGAGATCGTAAAAGGATGGCGGGCGATGATTTACCCTCCTTGTTAGCTGGTTGACCCGCCATCCTTTTACGATCTCACCGTACCCTTATCATGATTTGTTATTGCGAAGTAATGCAACCCTCCTACTCCATCAAATCTTCCTCGGCCCTTTCATCCTCTCCAGTGTAAAGGCGGCGGCATCTTTCAGCTCCTCGTCCTTCAGCAACTCCTGCACGGCAGGGATGCAATAGTCTGACCCCATCCAGGCAAGCTCTTTCAGAATCAATTTTTTACCTTCGGCGGAGGCTCCTTTCTCTTTCAGAACGCTTACCATCTGCTTTTCAAGATCGAGCAGTGCGGCAGGGTTGGCGCTTGCCTTGCGAATTCTGCCTTGCAGATCGGTCAGGTATTTGGTGCTTTTGTCGATGGTATAGGCAGCAATCTTGTCGAGATCTTCGGAGAGGGTCACTTCCGTGTATTCGGGTCGGCCCACGGAGCAGGCGACATTCGGAAAGTCAATGGGAATGGCCTGTGTCACGTTGCCACAAGCAGCCCATTCGGCTCCACGTTGAAGGGTGACGATGAAACCAACGCATTCGGTGGCAGGATGGGTGGCATCTTTGCCGACATGGCCCATGGCGGTGTGAAAGATCCTGCCCTTGCCGTAAGTGATGGTCATCAGCATGGGTTCGTCGCGACCTGTGCCTTTCTTCGAGGTATCTGCGAAGGCTGTAGCAAGTATTTCCATGTTTTTTGCCGGGCCGCGAAGGGTGCTGTAAAGTTCATCCTTACCGTGCAACCAGTTGACGGGAAGGCCCTTCAGGATAGGATGATCGGCTTTTCTGGCATGCACCACATATTCGTGCTGTGGTCCGTGTGAACCGGCTGAACCCTTGGCGGTATCCACCACCAAAACGTTTTTTTTGTAATAAACGTAAGGTCCATCCTTTTCTGAACGGTGGTTCCAGCCACCCAATCCGATGATCTCGTTGTACTCTTTCCAGTCGGCAAAGGAGTTATCGGCCTCGTGGTAGATTACGACGCCTCCGCCATTCTTCACATATTCCAGGAAGGCTGTCTTGGTGGTTTCGGGCCAGGCATCGCCGTTGTAGTCCATCACCACGATGGTGTATTTGCTGAAATTGGGTTTAAAATCACTCATATCCCCCTTTTCCTTAGGGGTTTGGGCGATGTCGGTGGTAAACAGCTTGGTCTGATCCAGAATGGTTTTCAGGATGGGGGCAGAGGCCTGCCAGTTGTGGTTGCTTTGTCCGGTGACGATCAGTGCTTTGTAGGCTGCTTTTTCCTGACATGACTGAAGAATGAAAAATCCTGTCATCAACAGGAGAATGGAATATCTTATTTTCATTTTTTTTGAATTAATGTTTGGTGAAATTGATCCTGGTAAGTGAACAATTGACTGTTTTTAGGTTTAAATGGTGGGGAGTTGCCAGGGTGCCCTGTAGGGACGGTCGAGCAGACGTGCGGCCATTGGGTTGCCGATGATCTCTTCCTTCACTGGATCCCACTGAATCTTTTGTCCGGTTTGCATGGCAATTTCACCCAACAGCGCAACGGAGATGGCACGGTAAGCAACTTGAATTGGTGCGATGGTTTTCTCACCCGAACGGACGCAGTCGACGAAATTCTGCCAGTGGTTGTCGCTTTTGATGAGATGGATCTCTTTTTCTCCGATCACCTCTTCCAGGATCTTCGGATCCGAAGCGGTCAGGATATTTCCACGGTCGACATGGATCCAGCCTTTGTCTCCATACCACGTAGTGCCCATGCCTTTTTCCAGACGAGCCGCGTTGCAGACACGCATCTCGATGCCGTTGGCATATTTGCAGAGGAAATCGTATTCGACAGGAACGTTGTAGATACCTTCTCTCGGATACACTCCTTCACCGGAGATCTCAACGGGTCCGGTATGTTCAAGTCCGGCGCCCCAGTTGGCGATGTCGATGTGGTGACCGGCCCAGTCGGTGAGTTGACCGCCCGAATATTCGAGGATCCATCGCCAGTTCCAGTGACTGACTCCGCGGTAGGCTACTTTGGGTGCGGGTCCAAGCCACATGTCCCAGTTCAGCTCCTTGGGGACATCCTGAACGGGAGGGGTTCCTATGCCTCGCGATCCATTGGGAAGCCCGGCTTCGATGCGCTGGATCTTTCCAATCCTGCCATTGATGGCCAGTTCTGCACCTCTGTGGAAATTGGCATTGGATCGCTGCCAGCTGCCGGTTTGCCAGGTGATCTTGTTTTTTTCGACGGCTTTCACGATGGTTTGTCCATCGCGAATGGTGCGACAGATGGGTTTTTCGCCGTAGACATTTAATTTTTTCTCAACGGCAGCAGTGTAGATGATGCCGTGCCAATGGTCGGGAAGCGCGATGCAGACTGCATCCAGTTTCTCTTTTTCGAGAAATTCGCGGTAGTCGCCATACACTTTACAATCGTTGTTGGCATAAGCCGCGTCGGCCAACTCTTTCGCCTTTTGTGAATTGTTGGAATCTACGTCGCAAACCGCGACAAACTGTACCTCCTTGTTTAATTTGAGGAAGTCACGCATGTTGCTTTTACCTTGTGAGCCGGTACCGATGGCTCCCATGACGAGTCGGTTGCTGGGAGATCGGAAGAGCACACGTCTGAACTCCAGTCACCTGAAGCTATCT
>CAZGSQ010000115.1:0-11763 GCA_964528535.1 uncultured Tangfeifania sp.
TGTACAGGGAGATCTCCAATTAATCATCAGGAGCAAATTAAAAGATTGGAGAAAGGATGAGGAGCCGCCTACCGGAGATGCAGCTGGAAAGATGCAGAGCCGCCTATGGAGATTCAGCTGGAAGGATGCAGAGCCGCCCACCGGGCGGCTGTACAGGGATCATTGGGCGAGCATCTGGAGCCGCCCACCGGACGGCTCTACATTAGATTTTCGGGATATTTATCCTGGTTCGTGTCAGGATATTTTTTTTCATTGAATCTGTCTTTATTCCAAACGGTAGGATTATTAATGATATAGTTGGAAATCGATTCAAATTCATCACTGTTTCTGATTAGATGATCGTAGAAGCGTGGATGCCAGACTTTTGTGAATGAATTATTGTTTTTTGCAATAATTCTGGATGTAACAGCTGATTTGAAGCCTCCAACAAAGGATGATATTGATTTTGGCTGAATACTTGAAACTCCCGGAACTGATGGCCTGAATTGACTCGGATTTTTGATTTTGACGATCAGATGAAGATGGTTGGGCATGATGACATAACTGATACAATCCAATTCTTGCCGTATCTCAAATGATTTTAACAATTCTTTATCAACTATCTCACCCAAAACCGAATTTGTCATTGTTCCCTGGATAATATTTCCAAAAATGCATTCCATGCGGCAAGAGCAGATGGTCAGAAAATACAATCCCGCTGCAGCATAATTCCATCCTGGCAGCCTGGCTGATTCAATTCTATATTTTCCCCGATACAATGACATACCTAAATTTAACCTATTTCCAAGACAATCACGAATTTTCTGGTAGAGACGTCCTGCGGACGTCTCTAAAATCTGGCAGGCCACATCGTACAGCCGCCCGGTGGGCGGCTCTGCATCCTTTGCTTTTTCATCTCTGCTTTCTTCTTGAAGGCATCTGATGATGCCAATATAAGCGTTTAAATACCATAAGCTAGCATTGCCCACAGGAACGTCAGCGGTTATACATTGGCTTTGATGATACTATTTTTATTTGTTAGGTTTGTTTTTGCCTTATTATATTTATTCAAACATATTGAACCTAAATCCAATAAAATGAAACCAACATGCAGACTTTTCATGGCTATCTTTATTGCAGTAGTTTTTTTGAGCACCTCTTGTCAACCAACAGACTACTCATCAGACATAAACTCCCTAAAAGCAAGCCGTGATTCATTGGCTGCTGCATTGAAAATCACCAATGCAAATCTTCAGACAACAAACAACACGATGACCAATCTCAGCACTTCCATAACCTCAATTCAGGCACAATTGGCTGTAATCTCTGGTCAAATTACTACATTGAATACAACACTGGCTGCTACAAACACGACAGTAGCTGCTCACACCACGACAATAGCAACCATTCAATCACAGATAAAAACAATACAGGATCAAATTGCGGTACTAAACGCACAACAAACTTCAAATAGTGCCGCATTGAGTGCCTTAAGTGCAGATCTAACATCAATTAAAACACAATTAACCTCATTATTAACTCAGGTGGCTACTTTGAATTCTCAACAAATAGTAACTAGCACAGCTCTAAATGATATATATGCAAAATTAGCTTTGTCAAACAGTCAATTGAATAGCCTGACTTTGCAGTTAAATGCATTACTAATTGCAACACCCACTTGGTTAACGAGCCAAACATCCTGGCTTAACAATAGTGCAGCCAACACCATTACTTCGCCGAGCAGTTTATTGGATAATAATTCTACAACCAAAGGAGGACTGGCTATGTCAAATTATTCAACTGTATATACTAAGGAGATGTTTCTTGATTTTGGCAGTCCCAAAACAATCAGTGGGTTCAGTTTCGCATTTGAATTTCCCAATGTTTTAACAGGTAAATGTAGCACCTTCCCAGGGCCAGGTGATATTGCTCACAGTTGCTTAGGGAATTTATACTTCAAAAATTCAATTGGTCAATGGATTAGTGCTTATACGTGCCCTCAGTTGAACGTATCAAGAGCAGATCAGGGTTGTCCAATGACTGATACATACTCAATTACCTTTTCTGGAATTGCTGCTAAGGAATGGAAGTTTGAGATGATAGGGAGTTATTGGTTGGGAGGAGGTTATCAGACAACTACCTATTATCAAATATCGGGTATTCAATTTTTCGGCTATTGACCCTTTTGAATAATATAAAAAATTGAAGAAGATTATTTTGTTTACCATGATACTCCTTTTGGAATCTAAACTCAACTCTATGAAAACAACCTTCCGCTTTCTATTTGCTGTCTGCACTATAGTGGCTTTTTTTAGCACCTCTTGTCAACCAACAGATTATTCTGCAGACATAAGCGCATTGAAAGCAAGCCGTGACTCATTGGCTGCTGCATTGAAATTGACCAATACAAATCTTCTGTCAACCAATACTATTCTTGCAAGTCTAACAAATTCAGTATCTTCAATTCAAGCTCAATTGGTAATAATCTCTGGCCAAATTTCTGCCTTGAATTCACAATTAGCAGCCACAAATGCTATTGTGGCTGGACACACTGCTACAATAGCAGCAATACAAGCGCAAATAAAAACAATCCAAGATCAAATAGCTGTTTTGAACGCACAACAAACTTCAACTAGTGCCGCATTGAGTACCTTAAGTGCAGATGTAACATCAATCAAAACGCAGCTTTCCTCAATTTTAACTCAAGTGGCAACCTTGAATTCTCAACAAACTGTGACAAGTGTTGCTCTTTCTGATTTATATACTAAGCTCGCTTTGTCAAACAGTCAATTGAATAGCCTGACTTTGCAGTTAAATGCATTGTTGAAGATGATTCCATCCAATGGATTAGTTGCTTGGTACCCTTTTAATGGAAACGCCAATGATGAAAGTGGAAATGGAAATAATGGTACAGCAAATGGTGTATCTTTAATCGCAGATAGATTTAGCATTCCCAACAAGGCTTATAACTTTAATGGCATTAACAATACGATTGTTGTTCCAAATTCAAACAGTTTGAATTTTTCAACAAATCAACTTTCAATGTCATTCTGGTTAAAAATGCCAAGTTATCCAGCAGCAGAAACACATATAATATCTAAATACTCAGGTGTTGGAACTACTACCTCTGGTTTTATGGTAGTTGCATATTCAAGCATTTCAACTTTTGTTTATCGGTATCAAAACACCATCGTAGCAGGTTGGGGTTTTGTAGAAATACCAATGGTAAATTTACCAACAAATACTTGGTTTCACGTTGTAACTACAACAGATCAAGGCTATGATAAATTATATATCAATGGGATTTTAAAGACATCAAATTTGATAAAGTACAATGGTGCTATTGGTTCAAATACTGAATCATTGCGATTTGGTATTGGCCCGCCACTTAATCCACGACCATATTTTAATGGAAGTATGGATGATATTCGCTTTTACAATCGCGCACTTACACCAGTTGAGGTAACAGCACTTTATAATGAATGAAATCCAAAAAAATAGATAAAGTTGCTTTGGTAGGCATATCGTCAGATAGAGTTCAGATTACACTCCCTCCTATTTTTTTTGTTTAGATGTCAACGAGACTGCAAACTGACCTTTCCCTTCTCATGAGCTACTTTTCTTTTGCTGAAGGTCTCTATACCTTACCATAACATGACGTTTCTCGTACATGAGATGTTGCAACGCTTCCAAGAGATTACCTTTCCTGACCAAATGAGGGCATTTCTTGATCACAATTGCTCAACTCTTAACCATAAACTGACCTTGCGTCATGCGGAATCAACATTTCTTGAGTGAAAGAGCTCATTTCTGAGCAGTGAGCCAGCTTATCCGGGCGTTGCATGAAGCAAGTCTACGGGAACCGCCAACAAATGCTGAATCCCCCAGCCCAATTTTTGGCGATAAACCTCTTAAATCATGCGTTCATCTAAAAACACCAGCGTTTATACATTGATCTTAAGAATGTCAACGAATAGTATTAGGTTTGCTACAAGTAGTAGCAGCATTTTTAGCAAAAGGTTTTCCTTCGTCATAGCTTGAAGAGATTAACCTAACCTAAGGCACCCTCAGAAATGTGGGTGCTTTTTTATTGTTTCAGGATGACATAGCTGTAGGGTTGAAGGATAAGCTGCGTCTGCAGTGTCACAGTTCCGCCTTTGATCGCATCCGTCCACGATGAATTGGCCAGGGCAACGGGTAAGGTGTAACTGACCGGAGCGTTTCTCGGATTTACAAGCACTGCCACTTTCTCACCAGTGACCTCCTTCGTAAAAGCGCAGATATCTGTTGTGCTGAATGAGGTCAGCACACCTTGCCTGACGGCCACACTCCTGGCCCTGAAAGCCAGAATCTTTTTGTATTCTGTTGCGATATCGGGATTCAAAGTCCAATTGATCTTGGTTCCTGTAAAAGGAAAGGTGATCTTGGTGGGTGTGCCAACTTCCTGACTGCCATATACCATCGGAACGCTTTTCATCATCGCTGCCAGGACAAATGCTGCCATCGATCCGTTTCTGCCGCCGAACAAGGCCAGCGGTGTACCATCCGACCCATTTACATCGTGGTTGCTGGTGTAGCGTACCATCTGCTGGCCGTTGACTGCGCCTGTATACTCGGAATTGTTCAGGTTGTCGATGTTCAGCACGGAACTGTTGCTGCTGTAGATTGATTTAAGCTGACCATAAAAACTGAAACCGAAATTGTAGTCAAAGCCTGCCGTGAAGTTCGAGCTCTTGCTTCCCTCTGCAAGCATCAGCAGTTTGTGTGTGGAAATTTTCCGCAAGGTATCGATTGCCTGTTTCCAGAAATCTGCAGGCGGACCGTCGGCATAATCACACCTGAAACCATCTACATTCGCCGTAAATACCCAATATTTCATGCTCTTAATCATCTCTAAACGCATGGCGGTATTGTTGAAATTGAGCTGGGCCACATCGTTCCAACCCATTCCGGGTGGACTGACAACATTCCCCGAACCATCCTGAAGGTACCAATCCTTGTGGCTGATGATCCATCCATTGTCCCATGCAGTATGATTGGCTACCCAATCGAGGATCACACCCATGTTCCTCTTGTGTGCTTCATCGACGAGCAAGCGCAGGTCATCCAGGGTCCCAAACTCAGTATTCACTGCCTTGTAATCTCTGACACAATAGGGCGAGTTGACAGAATTGACGGCACCTACCGGGAAGATGGGCATCAAATAGACCACGTTGACGCTCAATGCCTTGATGGAGTCGAGACGGCTCGTTACCCCGGCGAAATTTCCCGCCTGGCTGAATGGCCGCATGTTGACCTGGTAGATGATGGCATCCCTGCGATCGGGAACACCCGAAAAAGGTACTCCGTACTGGACAGGATCTTGTGCAACGACAACAGGCGCCGGGACGATCGGATCGGCAGTGGCTGCCTTCTGACAGGAGTAGAGCAGGCAGATGATGCCAAACAGAATGGTGATTTTTCTCATGGGTAAATATTTTAGAACTTCAAATGCAAGACTATTTAAACAGCCCGTCCAGCCCAAATTGCTTGGCGACATCCTTCAGCGTGGTGTTGGCCTTTTTTGTAAATTCTCTGGCCACCAGATTTTTGGCTTCCGAAAGGTCGACATTCACTGCCGGCTTCTTCAGGTTGCCGGCAACATCGATCCGGATGGGGTATTTGTCGATGTTTTCGGCTCCGGGTACGAGCCCGATGAGATTGGTTACATCGGCTGCAAGATCATTCTTGTTGACTTTAAAATTGAGTTGGTAATTGAGGTCGAGTGCCAGACTCTGGCTGCCCGAGACGGTTACCTCCTGGTTGGCCACCTTTGTGGTAAAAGGAGAGATGGCAAGGGCGCCGTTGGTAAGTAAGATGTTGCTGGTAAAATCATTTACCTTGACATTGGTAAAAAGGTCTTTTCTGAAATATTTGCCGATCTCGGAGAACATGTTGGCTCCAACAAGTTCAAGATTTTTAATCGATATTGATCCGCCGCCATTCAGTGTTTCGAAATAGGGGGCGTAATCTTTCCCGAGTTTCCCGCTCAGCGACAAACCGGACAGCAGGGTTCCCTTGCTGTTTCCTGCAATGGGCAGAATATGTCTTATTAGTCCGACAGACTGGTAGGCCGTAGGAAGGTCGAAATCCTTCACATCGATCTTGAAATTGAAATCAGCAGGACTCTTTTCTGCCCCGAAGTAGACCCCCGACACGACCATTTTTCCTTTCAACATATTCATGGACAATTGATCAAGGGTGATCCTTTGGTCCTTGACCACCAACTTGCCAGTCGTTCCACGGATGTCCATTCTACTGTAAAGCATGTGGTTGACCTCTGCCTGAACGGTGAGGTCGATTCTGGCGGGGACTACCATCGGGTCGCTGTGCGCGGTGGAATCGCTGGTAGGTGTTCCGCCGTTCATCATTTGCGTCACATCCAGGTTGTCCGATTTGAATTTAATATTTCCTTGTGCCGTTCCGTTTTTCAACAGGTAAGCCCAATAATCCTGAAAAGAGCCATCTACCGTGAAGTCGCTGAGGCCCAATTTTCCCTTCATGGAGGTGATGGTAACCTGTTTTGAGTCAAAGGCAAAGGCACCCGATTGAATTCCCAATGTAGAAGGAAACATGGGTGCACGGTAGGAAAAATCCCTGAGGGTCAGTTCGCCTTTGGTCTGGAAATTGGCATATTCTCCTTTGTCTATGGCCGAATAGGGACCGTTGAAATGCAGGTTGAGCATGGCCATTCCACTGATGAGCATGGAATCCATGGGGATGGTTTGCTTCAGGGAGGCAAAATCAATTTCGCCAATGACTTCACCCGAAAGGATCGGATTGTTGGTGGGTGAAAGGATGCCAAGGTTGGCGACAAAGGGATGGTTGCCGATGCTGGCCTGGATTTTGGGAAGTGAGATTTTCAGTGAATCAAGGATGCCTTGTGGCTTGGTGATCCTGGCAACCAGCTCAATTTGATTGATCTCGAATGGTTTGCCGGGGTATTTTAATTTTCCGTTTGTGAGCTTCAGGTCGGC
The DNA here is from genome assembly GCA_964528535.1 of uncultured Tangfeifania sp. GTDB lineage: Bacteria > Bacteroidota > Bacteroidia > Bacteroidales > Prolixibacteraceae > CAINVV01. The sequence goes on from CAZGSQ010000115.1 coordinate 6,996, forward strand.
CAGGAATGCCGGATAGGTCTGGTCGGAACAGGTGCCTTTGACCAGTCCGCTAAAACTTAGAACACCACCTTTTTCGTATGATTTTAGTTTTTGCTGCTGGGATTGTGGCATGAAACTTATCAATTCGGCCAATGATGCCTGCTGCGCATCAAAAGTCAGGTCGTAATTGTCGGCTTTGTCGCCCATCACGAAGGTTCCCTGAATTTCAATTGGAAGCTTGTTGATCAGGAATTTGTTGGCTAAAAACCTGAAGCTTTTTTGATCGAAATTTGCCTGAAGGGCTCCCTCTCCACTCAACTTGAGTCCATTGGCAAGTTGTTTTCCGCCATATTGGAATGAAATACTGTCTGTTTCGCCCTTGAAATGGAGTTTGGTATCGAACCCCTTCAGTGAACCCGATAATTCGAAATTTCCCCCGTTGAAACCCGCAACTGTTTTGGATTGGTCATCCCGGTAGGTAAGTAATAGACCGAGAATCTGAATTTTTGACAATTCAATCTGCATGGGACTTTTGGTTCCTGCGTCCGAGGCGGGAGTTTTTGTGGATGGTTTGCCGATGTCCCAATTGGATTTCCCGGTAGGGGAGACCAGCAGGTTGAAAACCGGTTTGTAGAGGATGATTTCTGATACTGTTAAACCATCGCTTTTCCAGAGTGAGGAGAGTGATAACGAGGTGGATAAGGTCTGGATATCAACCAAGGTCTTGCCTTCAAATTCGCCTGTTCCGTTGATGGTGAGGTTGTTCAGACGAACATCCAGTTGCGGGAAGCTTCTGAAAAGGGAGAGCTCAGCATCCTTGAAATCGAGCTTGGCCGATAGTGATTCATTGGCCATTTGTTTGACTTTGGAGACGATTTTACCTTTGAAGAGGACGGGAACCAGGAGGAGGGTTACAAATAATAGTGTTGCCACGATACCAGCCAACCAAAATATTTTCTTTTTTTCCATTTCTTTTGTTCTTTTTTCAATGGTGATGCGCCAAATGGGCTTGACCTTGTTGCAATTTCAATTGAATTACAACAAGGTAGATGATGTGATCATTTTTCGTAACATGAACAGCGCCGTCTGTCCTGTGCGGATGATGTTTCGTTCGCGGTCGTTGCCGAAATTGTATAGCTGCGAAACCACCTTGTTGCTGTTTGCCACTGCAATCCAGACGGTTCCCACGGGTTTTTCAATAGTTCCTCCGCCCGGACCTGCGATGCCTGATGTGGCTACCGCGAAATCGGTATGCAGCAGTTGGCAAGCCCGGAGGGCCATCTGTTCTGCCACCTCACGGCTGACGGCTCCATGTTGTTCAAGGAGATCCTCGCCGATGCCCAGGATGTTTGTTTTGACTTCATTTGAATAGGCAACGACAGACCCCTTGAAATAGGCAGAGCTGCCGGGATTTTCGGTAAAGAGTTTGGCAATGGCACCTCCGGTGCAACTCTCGGCTGTCGAGACTGTCCATCCATTTTCGATTAGGGTGGTGCCGATGCTGCCTGCGGGCGAATCATCGTCATAACCATAGATGTTTGCCTGTATGAGTTCTCTTAGGCCAAGTATTTGTGCTTCTATCTCCTCGTCCATTGCCTTCAGCTCCTTGCCCCTTCCCGACAGACGGAGTCTGACCCCTTGCGGACTGGGCAAATAGGCCAGTTTGATGTATCCCGGCAGGGCATCTTCCCAATCCGAAATTTTTTCTGCCAGCATGGATTCGGGCAATCCCTGTGTCAACACCGTCCTGTGAAAGATTGTAGAGGTCTGGAAGTTTTTCCTCAGGTAGGGGAGGATCTCAAATTCCATCAGGTATTTCATTTCGAAAGGAACGCCTGGCATGAAAATGAAGGAACATCCCTCTTTCTCGAGCAACAAACCGGGAGCGGTTCCCAATTTGTTCTGAAATACGAGGCTGTTCTCAGGCACCAGGGCTTGGTCCTGGTTGAGCCGGTTCAGGGAGATGCCGCGTTTGTTGAGTAACTCTTCTATATTTTCGAGTACGGCAGGATTTCGCACAAGACGAGTGTTGAAAAACTGGCAGATGGTATCTTTTGTCTTGTCGTCTTTGGTGGGACCCAATCCACCCGTTACCAATACCAGCTTGACGCTTTTGGAACATTCTGCGAATGTTTCGGCGATGTGCACCGGATCGTCAGAGATACTGATGATCTGGCGTACATTGACTCCTTCTGCATTGAGCTTTTGCGCCATCCAGGCCGAATTGGTATCGACGATCTGTCCGATCAGAATTTCGTCGCCAATGGTGATGATATCGAGGTTCATCTTAAATTTTTTGCATTAATAAAGATCATAGCCAAAAGGAGCGAGGCACAGTCGCATCAATTTGAAATGCTGCAGTCCGAATGGTATGCCGATGATGGTGATGCAGAGCAGGATGCCAAAGATCAGGTGTACCAAGGCAATCCAGAATCCTGCAAAAATCAGCCAGATCAGATTCAGCAGACAGGAGAGACCCGGAATGGCGGCTCCATTTGGATGGACCGTTTTTCCGAATGGCGTTAGTGTGGCCAGCCCAATTTTGAAGCATTGTATCCCCCAAGGAATACCCACGATGGTGCAGCAAAGAATCAAACCGCCCCAAAGATACCCAAGACAAGCACAAAAGCCGCCAAATATGATCCAGAACACGTTTCCCAAAAGGCTCATGGCATTGAATTTTAGAAGCTGTTAACTGTCAGCTTTTAGCAACAGCTATTTTCCGGCTAAAGTACTAAATGTGATGCAATAGATTTTTTATTCTTTTCTTTGTTCAGTTTTTTTAACAATCAATATGAGAATTTTATTTGTTTGCCTGGGTAACATATGCCGATCTCCCGCAGCAGAGGGTGTTTTTCAACATTTGCTTGCAGGGCAGGGATTGGAAAAAGTGATCACCTGCGATTCTGCTGGGACGGCCGGTTACCACGAAGGGGAAGGCGCTTATCCAAAGATGAAGAAAATTGCTTTGAGAAGAGGGTATGATCTTACATCCATTTCAAGGCCTGTCAGGCCCAATCGTGATTTTGAGGAGTTCGATAGGATCATCGGGATGGATGATCAAAACATTGCAGACCTTACCAGGATGGCGCCTGATGCCAAAGCCAAAGCCAAAATCTCCAAAATGACTGACTATTGCACCAGGCTAAAATTCTCCTCTGTACCGGATCCTTATTACGGAGAGGCCCGAGACTATGAATTGGTCATTGATATATTGGAAGATGCATGCGAAGGACTTCTCAATAAAATTATTGCTTGATCAGCCAAACATCCGTCACTTTCGATCTTTCGCGCCAGTTGAGATGTGATTCTTCAGGTTGGTCGAAAGTAACCTCTATTTTGCCGTCGCTCACATATTTTGGATTGAGCGGAAATTCTTTGAACTCCTCGTATCCCTTGTGGTAAATTGTTGGGTCGATTCTTTCGCCATCTACTCTCAGCAGTGCTTCCCCGTAACCAGCAATCCGTACCATGTACCTCCCGTTTGGGTCAAGGTCGGTGTATCTGAGCACCGGGAAATTTTGAAAGAGTTGGGTGGAAAGCCTTCTGCGGCTTAATCCGCCATCCCACCAGGCAACGTCGGTTGCATCTTCTGAGACTGTGGTAACATGGCTGCTTTTCGAAATGTCGGAGACATTGTCGTAATAGCTTCCTGTACCGGGATTCTCCCATTTGGCAATGATTTCCAGCCGTGCGAGCTTCTCCTTCTCGGTAGCCATTTTTTCTATTTTTTTGAACTCGTCTGCCAGCCACCATCGGTTGTTTAACGGATAGTCGATGAAATCAAGGATTGCCCCTCGCTCTGAGCCACTGGCCTGGTATTTTTTAACGCTGGTCTGCAATCCGATCGATTGCCAGAGTGCTTCGCAATAGTTGACGATCTTTGTCCTGAGATTGTTGGTGATTGGTGCACTATCGGCTTTGTTTACAAGTTCGAGCGCAATTTTCATTGCTTCTTCCGATCCCAGTCGGGGCGCTTCTGCCAGCACTTTGTTGGCCTCTTTCTCGAGCTGCTGTTCATAGGCTTTCCGTCTTTTTACGTAGGTGTCGTAGTTGGAGCGCATCACCAAAAGTTGCCAGCGCCAATTGCTTTTTAGCTCGGGATGGGCCAATTCTAGATTTGTCCAGAAGGCGTAGGTGGCTTCAATGCCGCCATTTTCTTCGGTCGGACCGACCCAGTTGCGTTCAAGGGCAAGAATACCGTCTGCGGCAGCTTCCGCGACAGCGGCACCAAAGAAGAAGCGCGCATATTCGACCATCACCTCCCGAACGGTTCTATCAGGATTCCAGCCCATCTGACTCCAGGTTACCTTGTTCACATCATCATGGACACCATCGGAATAGGAGATGAATCCATCTGTAAAGGGTGCATACTTGTTGTGTATTTTGGCATAATAGACGGGTTGTGGATTAGCTACCTCTCTGCCTTCGGTTAGCGCAAACCCCTGGTCCCAGTTTAGCGTCGGATATTGGCACCGCACCGTATGGGTCAAGTCGGGGTAGTGCCGGTGCAGGTATTTTTTTGGCAAACGGAAGCGGGTGGCGGCCAGGTCCGGACTGCTCGGGCCCGTGACGACACCAGTTAGCCAATCCGGATTGTTTTTTTCGAGATATTGGTAAAAATAATCTACCTGCTCATCCGAAAAACCTTGCAACGAAATCCACATTCCTGCTTTGGGATGGTACAGTTTCAGCTTTTCTGTGGCAGCCTTGAGGAATGGCATGACATCCCTGGGGTGGTTGCTGCCGGGATCGCGATCGGTCCACGAAACTGATTTTGTCCATTGAC
>CAZGSQ010000116.1:0-11738 GCA_964528535.1 uncultured Tangfeifania sp.
TCCACGGCTCTGAACACTCTTTCCCTACACGACGCTCTTCCGATCTAGCCACAATCTTTCTCGTTGTACCGCTTTCGGTCTGTACAAAATCGTAAAAGGCAGTCTCTCTTTTGAAGGCCTGACTGGGGATGACACCCAAAGAGGATTGGTAATTGGTAAGTTGATCCTTCCTGAAAGAGTTGTAAACCAATGAATAAGTGACTATCTTTCTGGCTGTAGCCGAATCGAGTGCCGCTATTCCGCCGACGCTGTTTTCAGTGAAATATTTCTGAAAGGCGGCATCGTTGGGGGCAAAAAAAGTCCAGTATCCAGCTTTGCTGAGAATATCCTTGTAACCGGCCTTGTCAATACAGGCCAGAAGTGTACCAAAATTTTTTCTGGCAACGAGCTGCTGGTAAATTGGTTGGGCCAAATTGTCAGGACGTGCATAAAACGCGTCAAACTCTTTCTTGACACACCCGTTTAGAAAAAGCAATAGCAATAAGAATCCTGTGAGAATTCGTAAAATTCTATTCATGTTGGATGAATTACGTTTATATTTAGTTCGTTTGCGGCTTCTGATTCAAGCTCAAAATGCGTCTGGTATAGTAAATCAGGTACAAGGTAGCGTAAAAAAAATACCTGCCAAAAATTAAGGCACAATTTTAAAAGTAATATAAACTTTTTTTATATACTATTGATTATCTGATATTTAAAAACATACATCCAATTATCATAACAAATGGAAACAGGACCCGGGCGGAGTTGAAATCAGCTTGCATCAGAATTCAGCTCCGCCCGGGTAGAAAGAGGCAAAGGCTCCGGCAAACTACCGTGAGACCCGCCCTGAGGAATCGCCTCCCATCAATTTTTCGACTTCCGATACGCTTACACGGTTGTAATCACCATAGATGGTATGTTTGAGACAGGAAGCGGCTACCGCGAAATCGAGTGCCGACTGGAGTTCTTTCCGATAGGTCAGCAAACCATAGATCAATCCGCCCATGAAGGAGTCGCCTCCTCCTACCCTATCGACAATGTGGGTGATCTGGTAAGTGGCTGCCTTGTACAATTTTATCCCGTCGTAAAGGACGCCACTCCAGCTGTTGTGACTTGCATTGACGGAGCCGCGCAGGGTGGTAATCACGTATTTGCAGCGTGGAAACTGGGCCATCACCTTCTGTGAAACGGAAAGATAGGCATCCGCTTCAACATGTCCTGTTGTCACATCCACCCCATCCGGATGAATGTTCAATGCCATCGCTGCATCCTCTTCATTCCCCAGGATCACATCGCATCCTGCCACCAGTGAAGGCATCACCTCGTGCGCTTCCTTGCCGTATTTCCATAGATTTTTGCGAAAATTCAGATCAGTCGAAACTGTAATTCCCAATCTATTGGCCGCCAGAATCGCTTCGAGACACACATCGGCTGCGCCCTGCGAGATGGCAGGTGTGATTCCGGTCCAATGAAACCAGGTAGCCCCTTCGAAAATTTTGTTCCAATCTATCATTCCCGATTTTATTTCGGAAATGGAAGAACCAGACCTGTCGTAAATCACCTTACTTGCTCTGCCAACGGCACCCGCTTCGAGAAAATAGATGCCCATGCGATCTCCTCCCCGCACAATGGAGGAGGTATCCACACCAAATCCTTTCAGTTCACGGATGCAGGCATCCGCCAGATCATTTTTGGGTAGTCGCGTAACAAACTGTGCTTCAATACCATAATTTGCCAATGAAACGGCAACATTGGCTTCACCACCACCAAAAGTGGCACTGAGGTTACCAGATTGGCCAAACCTTTCAAAACCGGGGGTTGCCAGGCGCAGCATGACTTCGCCAAAAGTGATGACTTTTTCCATACAATGATAATTTACATTTTTAAGATCAAGCTATTTGCTGTTAATAAACACTTTTTCAAGCTCATGGGAGGCCAGACAAAGTGTATCAATGGAGATAGAGCGGTATTCCAAAATTCAAATTAATGTACCTTGCCTCCATCAAAGAGGCAATTCATTTTCACCTTTGACATATCCAAAATTGGCTAAAATTCCGCCATCCACGTAAAGGACATGACCGTTCACAAAGTCGCTTGCCCTGGATGCCAAAAATAGTGCGGCATTGCCGACATCTTCAGGTTCACCCCAGCGTCCGGCCGGGGTGCGGGTCATTACCAGATCGTTGAAGGGATGACCGTTCAAACGGATGTCGGCAGTTTGGGCTGTAGCAATATAGCCCGGACCAATGCCATTGATCTGCACATTGTATTTGGCCCATTCGCAGCACATGTTGGCTGTCAGTAGTTTAAGGCCGCCTTTGGCGGAAGCATAGGCAGAAACGGAGTTGCGTCCATAGACACTCATCATGGAGCACATGTTGATGATCTTACCCGAGCGACGTGCAATCATTCCCGGGGCTACCCGCTTGGCGATGATCAGTGGCGCTACCAGGTCGATGTCGAGCACCTGCTTGAAATCACTGATGGCCATGTTGAGGATGGGGATGCGTTTGATGATCCCTGCATTGTTGACAAGGATATCTACAGGACCAACCTCCTTTTCGATAAGTGCAATCCCTTTGTCAACAGCCTCTTCGCTGGTGACATCGAAATTGAGGGTGAAGACTTCGAGTCCTACTTTTCCGTACTCGACTTTACAAGCCTCCAGTTTTTCGTCAGAGAGGTCGTTGACACAAATTTTGGCTCCTGCTGCGCCAAGCGTTTTGGCAATCGCCATTCCGATACCGTGGGTTCCGCCTGTGATGAGGGCTACTTTACCTGACAAATCAAATAAGTCGTTCATGGTGCAATTATATTATATTGTGTTAATTTTTAATTTGTTACATCCTCAAAAAAGAGGATCAATCAAAATGCGGGATCACATCGCAATCGCGTGGTCAACGGGAAAATCATTGCCTCCCCAGATTTTCTGGGCACTCCAGGCTACAGGCGGATCAGCCCAGAAGGGATCGGAAGGCGGAAGTCCGAGGGGAAGTAGTCCAACTGAACACAAATACAGACTTCCTGTAGAGATGTAGGTTTCGCCGATGGAGGGCTGGTGACCGAAGAATCCGATGGTCAGCCATCCGTTGGCGTCGAACATTCCGGGCGCCTCTGCCATTCTGTGAATGACCGCCGCCATGGCACAACGCACCTGTGCAGGTTTTAGATTTTCAGAAAGCTGATGGTTCAGGGCCAACTGCCCGAGGTGCTGAAAAACGCCGAACCTGTAGGGAAGTGAACGTCCAATGGCAGGAAATGTCCCTTCGGGTGAGATCAATTTTTCCTGAATATCGGCATATCTTTTGGCCCTGGTTAAGGCCAGATCGTAAGTTGCGTTTTGGTTTCTGTCGTGCTTTTTCCACTCAGCCAAAATGGTTAGCAGCATTGGTTGAATCACGAAGCTGTTGTAATAATCCCAATGAAAGTCGGGTCCATCGCCATACATTCCATCGCCTTTGTACCACTCCATCATTTTTCTGGTAGCCAGACTCATCCGCATCTCATCCGCCTGCTCTCCCGCGAAAAGCAGGAATGCCTCTACCATGGCGGCGAACAACAACCAGTTGTTGTAACCTGGTGTGATGGTCCTGCTGCTTTTCATGGCGGCGACCAGTTGTTGACGGGTCTGATCCTCCAATTGGTGCCAGAGTACCTGCGGCGCACGAAGTATGGCATGCGCCAGGAAGGCTGCATCTACCAGAGGTTGTTGATTCCTGGTAAAATTCATGCAATCTGGCGACTGCGGATCGACAGCCATCTTCAATGACTTTTGAGCCAGCAAAATCATTTTACCACGCATTTGGCCTTCGGAAGTTGCATCTTCCCCAAGTTCTAGCCAGGGTGCCATGCCTGCCATCAACCGGCCAAAGGCTTCGAGATAGGTCACAGTGTGCCGGGAGGCTTCATGTCCGGCAACACATTCGACAGGCATGTTTTTTTTAAGTTCACCCCGGCCAAGCGATTCAAGCAATGGCGTGGCGATCCTGGTAAGCAGGTTGACCCAATAGGTCCTTTCCGGCACAACCACCGGTTTTGCCACCGACTTAACTGCAGGCGAAGCTTCCAGTTTCCCGGCCAGCGGCATCAATCCGGCCACTGAGAGATATTTAAAGACTTTTCTCCGATCCATGAGATAAGAATCAATAGTGGTAAATGAAAAATGAAAAATGAATCAGGAAGTAGAAATCAGGATGTAGGGTCCCGATTCTTCATTCGTACTTCAAAATCTATTTAAGTTGGTTTGGTTGAACTACATCCATGTCGGCATAATCCAGATTTTCGCCTGCCATCCCCCATATAAAGATATAGTTGGAAGTACCTGCAGCCGAATGGATGGACCAGTTGGGGGAAATGACTGCCTGTTCGTTGCCCATCCAGATGTGGCGTGTCTCCTGGGGTTGACCCATGAAATGGCAGATCGCCTGACCCTCGGGAACGTTGAAATAGAAGTAAACCTCCATCCGTCGGCTATGGGTATGAGCAGGCATGGTGTTCCAGACACTTCCGGGACGAAGTTCTGTCATGCCCATCTGAAGCTGACAAGTTTCAATGACTTTATTAATTAGCAATTGATTGATTTGACGCTCGTTGCATGTTTGTTGCGAACCCATTTGCAATACATTGGCATCCTTAAGGGTGATGTGCCTGGTTGGAAATTCCTTGTGAGCAGGGGTCGAATTAAGGTAAAATTTTGCAGGAAGGTCGGCATTTTCGGAGCTAAAAATTATTTTTTCCGATCCCTTTCCAATGTAGAGAGCCTCCTTGAAATCTACAGAATAACTTTTATCATCCACAGTTACAATTCCTTTTCCACCCACGTTGATGATTCCCAACTCTCTCCTGTAACAGAAAAAGGGAGCCTTCAGCAGATCAATGGTGGTAAGTTCAAGTGGTTCGGTTGTTGGAACAGCCCCTCCGGCAATGTACCTGTCGAAATGGGAATAGACCAGATGAATTTTGCCGGTTTCCATCACCTTTTCGATCAGGAAATGTTCCCTGAGTCTGGAGGTGTCATATTGTTTGACATCGGATGGATGGGAAGCGAAACGTTCTTCGAAATGGATTGACATGATGTAAAGAGTTTTATGTTTCTATTAATTGAGTAACCGAAGTAGTTTGGAACTGTTCAAATATTAAAAATCAATGTGCCGGAGGCATATTAGGTGGGTAGAAAGCAAATGACCGCTAGCCCATATCGTCCTGCACGTGACGATTTATTCACCAACTTCCGATTTTCTACCCACGTTAAATCCCTGACGGGATTGAAAAATTAAATTTAATCAGCCTCTCGGAAAACTTGCGCCAAGTACCACATCTCTTGGAGTCCAAAACTTGAAGTACGCCAAGTACTCCAAACTACTTCTTCGAGAGACAAATATAGTGAGAAAAAAGAATTGTGCAATCGATTGCATTTTATTTTTTATTTGACTGATAAAAATAATTTTATTCTCATCTTTGCACTTCAACGGAGACCATTTATGCACAGAAAAACGGAACCAACCATCCACGACATTGCCAGGGAATTGAAGATCTCTGCCTCAACGGTATCCAGGGCACTGCAAGACAACCCCAGAATAAGTACCAGCACCAAGGAGAAGGTGAAAGCAATGGCCGGCACACTTGGTTATCGTCCCAACACCATGGCTTCCAATCTTCGCAACAAAAAATCGAACACCATTGGCATTGTGGTACCACTCATCAACCGTCATTTTTTCTCTTCCGTCATTAGCGGCGTAGAGGATGTTGCCTTCAAAGCGGGCTATACGGTGGTGATATCACAATCAAACGACCTGGCTTTCAAGGAAATATCGATAGTGCAATCGATGTTTGCCAACCGGGTGGATGGACTGATTATCTCGATTGCCATGGAGAGCAGTACCTTCGAACACCTGAAGTTGTTCAGGAAGAGAAACATCCCGCTGGTCTTTTTCGACAGGGCCGTCGCGGAGATTGAGACCAACAAAATCGTGGTGGATGATTACATGGGTGGTTTCAGGGTAACACAGCATCTGATTGAACAGGGTTACCAACGCATTGGGCACATGGCAGGTCCCCAGAATCTGGTGACTTATCTCGATCGGAAAAACGGATACATCGATGCATTGAACAAGAATGGAATTCCCTTTGACGAAAGTCTGGTCATCACCAATACGCTCACAAGTGAAGCCGGAGTTGAGGCCGTAAAGCAACTGATGAACCTGCCCCATCCGCCTGACGCGATTTTTTGTGGAAACGACACCACGGCCTTGAGTTCAATGATCTTTCTCCGTGACAAAGGCATCCGGATACCCGAAGATTTTGGAATCGTCGGATTCAGCAACGAGCCATTCTCCAAAGTTGTTTCCCCCTCCATCTCCACCATCGCCCAACCCGGCTTCCTGATGGGCCAGAAGGCTGCCGAACTGATTTTGCACCAAATCGGGCACAAGGAGAAAAGTTTCCAGACACTGGTGCTACCCACTGAGCTGATTGTCAGGGAATCGTCGAAGAGGAATAAATTAACAATGGAAAACGTTTAAATATCGAAATCGATTGTTCACACCTAAAAATATGGTAAGTCAAATTCGTAAGGCCAATTATCGCCGTGGCTCTATGCATCCCGACCGACCAGATATACATACCGTTGGTGCTCCGCTTCATAAATCCAAAAATGTGATCAACACGCACCCTTATGAGCCAATCAATAAAAAATAGTCAAATTCTATTGCTGCTTTTCGCCGGAGTTTTGATCAGTGCACTCGACATTTCGGTTGTTGGTCCTGCCATTCCTGCCATTGAGAAATCGATGCAGATCAGTGGAAGCGACATCAGCTGGATATTTTCAATATATCTGTTGTTTTATCTGTTCGGAATCCCAATCTTATCGAAATTGTCCGATATTCAAGGGCGCCGGTCAATTTACATTCTGTCACTGATTCTTTTTTCAATTGGTTCAGGAGTAGTTTCATTTTCCGATGATCTAACGTTTTTGCTGGCAGGACGGGCAATACAGGGTTTTGGTGCAAGTGGAATATTTCCTGTTGCTGCAGCTACCATTGGCGATCTGTATCCGATTGAAAAACGCGGAAGAGCATTGGGCTTGCTTGGCGCTGTATTTGGAATCGCCTTTATGATCGGGCCAATTCTGGCCGGTACCATCCTGCGTTACTCTCATTGGAACATGATCTTTTTAATCAACATTCCCCTATCATTATTTTTAATTATTCCGGCCATTTTCTGGCTTCCGGGAAAGCTGCAAGCGCAAAGCACAGCGATGAACTGGAAAGGAATTCTAATGCTTGTGGTTGTGTTATCTTCGTTTTCACTTGGATTAAACAACCTTGAACCCATTCATCCTTTAATAAGTCTTTTCTCCTGGCGGGTGCTTCCATTTTTACTGCTGGTTGCAATTGTATTGCCCATCCTGGTAAGGCACGAACAGACACAAAACAATCCTTTTATCAGCATCGATCTTTTTGCCTCGAAACAACTCCGTTTGGTAGGTATTATCGCTTTTGGACTGGGGGTATTTCAATCAAGCATCGTTTTTATCCCCAAGCTGGCGATTCAGCTTTTTGGTGTAAGTCCATCTAAAGCAAGTTTTATGCTGATTCCTCTGGTATTGGCAACTGCCATTGTTCCACCTCTCAGCGGGCGTTTGCTCGAAGTGCTTGGCTCACGAATTATCGTTTTCACCGGCCTTGTAATGGCTGTCATCTCGCTCACATTATTCAGCTTTCTTTCAGAAAATAGCTATCTTTTTTATGTTGCAAGTGGATGTCTGGGTTTTGGATTGGCCATAAGAGCATCGTTAAAGTATGTCCTGCTCAATGAAACCGGATCAAAAGAGCGTGCCTCGGCACTTGGAATGCTGATGGTATTGATTTCTGTGGGGGAACTTGCCGGAGCCGCCTTGATTGGTGTGATCATCTCCGCTTCGAAGGGCACTTCCGGGTTTGGTTATGTCTTTATTTTGCTGACATTCCTGACATTTATACTGCTCTTACTCTCCTTATTCTTGAAGAAAAGGGAAAAGGAATTTTACAAGAAAAATTTGCACTTTTGATAATTGAAAAACAAATTATTATCAAACGAAATGACTTAACTTTAGAGAATGTCGAAATTCATAATTTTATCCATTTTTCTTTTATCTTTGAATTGGGGTTTTGCGCAAACGACCCGTCTTTCAAATTTCGATGAGCTGATGCAATCACTCAATTCAGGAGAGCACGTCAGGGTAGTTATTGAATATGGCCACTGTCAATGGGCCCCAACAGAGAACAAACAGACCCCAACTCCGAAAGTCGTTACAGGCATGGATATTGACACTTATGAGTATTTTGCTGTTGGGGTTGTTCACAATATAAATGCTTTCGTGGTTTTTTCAAATTCTAAACTCATCCAGAACCCAGCAGGTAAAGGATTCGTTCTCAATTATGGGAAAGTCAGGATTAATGATGACAATACAGTCCAGGTCACCGCAAAATACATCCAACCCAAAAATCACAAAGAATTAATGAGTGAAGTTTTCTTAGGGAAGTTGAATGACGGCCTTAACAATGAAGGAATTAACCTTTTTAAATGAAATTAACATGGGAAAAAACGATTCGCTCAACAAAAAACTGTTGGATTTAAAATCCACACTTCCCGCAACGATCCTTGCCGACCATTTTATACTTCGACCCGACATGGCACAACGGTATTCACTGCACCAGAAGGAAAATTTTCAGAAAGATGTGGCCTGGATCCTTTCATTTCTTGCCGAGGCTGTCTGGGCAAGCCAGCCTGTTCTTTTTGAAGAGTTTGTCTCCTAGCTCAAAACATTTCTCTCTTCGGTAAGAGTTCCGATGAAGGATGTTGCCGAAAGCTTTGAACTTATAAAAAGCAGATTGAACCAAGTGTGCAGTAAGGAGGAAAATGAACTGGTCAATCCATTTCTGACCAAGGCCATTAACATTCTGAATTCAGAAGACCAGATTATTTCCATGCCAGCTATGGATAACCATCTTTCTCTTTTCGCCCAAAATTACCTCGACCATCTTTTGAAGGGAGACCGGAATGAAGCCTTATCACTTGTTCTGGATGAGGTGAAAAGCGGTGTTCCCGTGAAAGAAATATATGTTCAGGTTTTTCAACCGGTACAATATGAAATTGGAAGATTATGGCAGACCAACAAAATCAGTGTTGCCCAGGAACATTATTGTACAGGTGCCACCCAACTGGTTATGGCGCAATTGTACCCATATTTGTTTACCGGCGAAAAGAAAAGCAAAAAATTGGTCACTGCATGTGTCCCCGGCGAGTTACATGAAATGGGCGCCCGAATGGTGACTGATTTCTTTGAAATGCAAGGTTGGGACACCTATTACCTTGGGGCAAATATGCCCATTGAAAGCGTCGTTCACTATCTGAGCGAAATAAAGCCGCAGTGCCTTGCAATTTCGGCTACCATGACTTTTCATGTCAGTGCTGTTGAAGAGATGATACGGAAAATAAGATCAGCTCCGGATGTTTCTCCTAAACTAATAATTTTAGTGGGTGGATATCCATTTAAAATTGCAGATGGGCTTTGGGCAAGTGTTGGCGCCGATGGATATGCCCCAAGTGCAACCGAAGCTATAGAGCTGGCCAATAAACTGACAGCAGCCTGATTATGGAAGAAACTCCTGCAAAAAGGTTCTCAATTTTTTGTGATTTGGAAGGACGCGTGATCGAAATCATTCAGGATGAGCATCATTTTATGTCTGGCTCGATCATTGGGAATATGCTCTTTTCATTGGTCGTCCCGGGCGATCTGGATAAAATTCTTAATTTTTTCCTTGAACTAAAAAAAAACAAAACAGCCATTGGCTGGGAGATCAACATTTCAACCCTAAAGGGTGCAGAAACTTTCTCTTTTTTTGGCGGAGTATTTGATGACCGGATTGGCATTGCTGCTGCAACAGTCAAAAACTTAGCAGAAATGATGTTCACTGACCTGAGGAGAATTAACAATGAACAGACGAATATCATCAGGGCCTTGTCGAAAGAAAATGAAAAACAACAAGGTTTCCCGGCAGAACAACCGGTTTCTTATTACGAGGAGCTGAGTCGTTTAAACAACGATATGGCGAACATGCAACGGGAACTGGCCAAAAAGAATCGTGAACTTGATGAGTTGAACAAACTTAAAAATCAGTTCCTTGGGATTGCAGCCCATGACCTGAGGAACCCTTTGGGCGTAATTATGGGGTATAGCGAATTCCTGCTTGAAGAGTATGAAGAAATACCTAAGGAAGATCAAAATCAGATGCTTCAATCCATCATGGAATCAAGTGAATTCATGCTTCGCTTGCTCAATGAACTTTTGGATATATCAGCCATCGAATCAGGAAATCTGAACCTTGACCTCGTTAAAACTGATTTGGTAAAGCTAGTCAAAAAGAATGTTGAACTGAATAATGTGATTGCCCACAAGAAGAACATCAATATTCATCTCATTTCCATCGACTCTTTGCCTGAAATTCTGCTGGACATGGGTAAAATCGAGCAGGTGCTAAACAATCTGATAAGCAACGCAGTAAAATTTTCAACGCAAGGCTCGGATGTGAATGTGAGCATCTCCAGAAATGATTCTGATCTGACGGTTGCTGTTGCAGACCATGGGCCGGGTATTCCGGAAGCAGAACGTGAAAAATTGTTTAACCCCTTCCAAAAAACCAGTGTAAAAAGCACGGCCGGAGAGAAATCTACAGGGCTTGGATTATCTATTGTTCGCAATTTAATACTTGGACACAAGGGTAAAATTTGGGTGGAAAGCAAAGTGGGCGAAGGTTCGACCTTTTCATTTTCACTACCTCTTAATAATCAACTGTCAATCAATTAATTAATTTCATGTCAAGATATAACAACCCTGTTTTTAAAATCCTTATTGTCGATGACGACCCGGATTTGCTACAAATCACGGAACGCCTCCTCAAAAATGAACAATATGTTGTCACCACAGCAACCAGCGGACAGGAATGCATTCAAACCCTTGGCTTGGATAAGCCAGATCTGCTCCTGTTAGATGTGATGCTACCGGATATTAGCGGCGTGGATATTTGTAAAAAAATCCGGAACGATAAAGAACTATCTTCTATTTACATCATTTTGCTTTCCGGCATGAAAACTGATTCCGAAGATATTTCCTTAGGATTGGAGACCGGTGCCGACGGATATCTTATCAAGCCCTTGAAAAAACGTGAATTGTTGGCAAGAGTGGAAGCTGCATTCAGAATTATTCAAGCTGAAAAAACTCTTTTTGAAAACGAAGGGAAACTCCGGGAACTTATTGCCACGAAGGACAAATTCTTGTCCATCATAGCCCACGACCTGCGAGGACCCTTCAATGGTTTTTTGGGATTAACGCAAATCATGGCTGAAGAATTATCCGACCTGACCATGGAAGAGATACAAAAAAAAGTCATCAGCATGAGAAATTCAGCTGTTAACCTTTTCAGCCTGCTGGAAAACCTGCTCGAATGGACAAGAATGCAGCAAGGATTAATCTCTTTCGAACCGGATGTCATTGAACTACATAAAATTGTAGCTGAAAGTATTTCATTTTTGCTTGAAACCGCCAATAACAAAGAGATTCAATTAACATATGATATTCCCAAAGATTGGGTCGTCAAGGCTGACAGGAATATGCTGCAAACCGTTCTCCGGAATCTTGTTTCTAATGCCTTGAAATTTACCCACAATGGTGGAAAAGTGACGATATCGGCCAGTGCTGGCGAGGATCATAATGTCGTTGT
>CAZGSQ010000117.1:0-11725 GCA_964528535.1 uncultured Tangfeifania sp.
GAGAAAGCGTATTGCTTCCTCGTTTGGACGCGGGTTCGACTCCCGCCAGCTCCACAGTCAAAAAAAATACCTGGCCTTGGCCAGGTATTTTTTGCTATTAACTTGGAATGAATTATTTTTTTGCCGGGGCAAAGATCACATCCACTACATCAGCTTTTTTGAAGAAGTCTGCAGCATATTTTTTGACGTCGTCGATGGTAAGGCTTGCAAGAATCTTCTCGAAATTTTCAGGTAAATCCTGGTTGATCTTGTTTTGGTAGAATTCCACCAGTGTACCCATCCAGTAACTGTTGTGCAATTTGTTCTGCTCGCGGTTCTTTAAAAGGTTTTTGACCACTTTGTCAAGATCCTCGGCAGTTGGTCCATTGGCAACAATTTTATCTATTTCACTGTAGATGATTGACTTTAGATGAGCAGCACGTTCAGGTTCTGCATCGAACATCATCTGGATACTCTTTTCAGCCTTTGGATAATGTTCGCTGCTTGCCATGACACTGACTCCATAGGTGCCACCTTCTTTCTCCCTGATCTCTTCCGTATAACGCAGCGTAAGTATTGCTTTGATGATCTCTCCAATCAGATTGGATTTGGAATCATAGGATGCTTCTTTGTTGAAATTAACTGAGATGGTGGCTTTGTTTACCTGCATTGGGATGGCAACTTCTCTCACAGTTTTGCCTTTTGGACAACCAACATTGTTGTCTTTCCAATTTTCTGTGCGTGGCAGATCTGTGATTGAACCTATGTATTTTTCCACCAATGGTTTAACTTGTGATTCTTCCAGATTTCCGACAATAAAAAAGGTAAAATCACCCGCATCTTTGATCCTTTCCCGGTAGATTTTCTCCATTTGTTCAAAAGAAAGTTCATCAATCAAGGCTGGCGTAACGAGTTTTGTGCGCTTGTTGTGATCAGTCAGAATCAATTGAAGCGAGTCACTGATGACCTTCTGCGGATTGTTAGCCATTCCGGCCACCATTCCTGCAAAACGTGCCTTCAGGGCTTGAAAGGCCTCCTTGTCGAAGCGTGGCTTCTCAAACTGAAGATACAACAATTGCATCATCGTCTCGAAATCTTTGGGCGCAGATGAACCATTCACAGTCTCATTCAGACTGGATAGACCGACATTGAGGCTTACATTTTTACCTGTGAGCATTTTTTTTAGGGTAGTGGCATCAAAATCGCCAACACCGAACATGCCAATAAATTGTGGCATCAACATGGCAGATGCCAATTGATCGACAGCCAGGAGAGAAGTGCCTCCGGGACTGATTCCGCGGAACATCACATTGTCTTTTTCGTAATCTGCCAACCTGTATACAACCTTGGCATTGTTGGCCAATGTCCACTCGACAGCCTTAAATTGTGGCAGAGGGGTGGTTTTAACCACCAATGATCCTTTTAATGGCTTATCTATCAGACTTGAGCTAACTTTGGTATCTTCATAAGGTTTGATGTCTGACGCCTCGACTTCTTTCAGGATGGCTAAGGTTTCAGGTTCAGTCAGCAATTTTGCATTTTCTTTGTCGGGGCCCATCACGATGATGACCCTATTTTCGGGAATGATCCATTGTTTGGCTTTGGCCGAAAGTTCGGCAGTCGTGATGGTTGGCAGAAGTTGTTGAACTGCCTTCCAGTCATAGTCGATTGAAGTAAGTGGTTCGTTGGTTAAGAAGTTAGACTGGATGTCGCTGACATAGGCATCGTTGCGAATTTTATCACGCTGCTTCCATCGGTTTTCGGTCTGGGTCAATAAGTTGCTTTTGGCGCGATCAACTTCTCCTTGTGTAAATCCGAAGCGAAGCAGACGCTGTGCTTCCGTATAGATGGCTTTTAAGGCAATATCTTCCTGGTCGGGTTTGGCGGATGCCGAGATTGAGAGCACATTGTAGCCTCTTACAAAGCCTCCGAAGCCCACACTTCCACTTACGAATGGAGGAACACCTTTTTGAAGCATTTCGGTGATACGATCTCTCATCATGCTGTTAAACAATTCATTGGCATATTGATCACGGTAGTATGCCAAATCTTTCGTCTCATTTTTTGGCGAAGGATGCTTGATGTAGATGTTGACAGCATATTGTGGTGATTCCTTGTCCTTCACCAATACGTACCGGGTCTCTTTGTGGTAAGGGACAAGATCTTCTCCACGCGGTAGAGGTTTCTCAACTGCAGGGATGGATGAAAACTTGTCTTTGATACTTTTCTCGACTGCATCCACATTGATGTCACCTACAATTGCGATACACTGAAGATCAGTACGGTACCAGTCGTGGTAGAATTTTCGCAGTGTATCGTATTTGAAATGCTTGATGATGGAAGAGTCTCCAATGATGTCGCGGACAGCATACTTTGAATCCTTGAAAAGAACAGGAAAATATTCTCTTTGCATTCTGAATCCGGCAGTACGGCGAGTGCGCCACTCTTCGACGATGACACCACGCTCCAGATCGATCTCTTTGTCGGAAAGGGTGAGGTAATGCGACCAGTCGTGTAAAACCAACAAACATGAGTCGACCAATCCGGGTGCAGTAACAGGCACGTCGCTCAAGTTGTAGACCGTTTCAGTGAAGGCAGTATAAGCATTGATATTGCGTCCGAATTGAACTCCATGTTTTTCGAGTGTGCTGATAATTCCCTTGTCAGGGTAATTTTTGGTGCCATTGAAAGCCATGTGCTCCAAAAAGTGAGCCAATCCATTCTGACTGTCATTCTCAAGCAATGCTCCGACATTCTGAATGATGTAGAAACTAGCCCGTTCTTTGGGCTCTTCGTTGTGTTTGATGTAATAGGTCATTCCATTCGGCAATTTTCCTATACGAAAGGTAGGGTCCGGAGGAACAGGTTGTGCCTGGGAGGTGAAAGACCCGGCTACCATGAAAAATATCATGGCACAAATTAACATGGCAAAATAATTTTTTCGTTTCATTTGGAATAAATATTAAGCTCTACTTAGGTAACAAGCTTCTTTTCAAATCTTAATCAAATTTAGACTAAATTTCTGTCAATAACAAATTTCAATTTTTTTTCATTGCTCACTTTCGTTCGAATTCATGGACTTCCTGATCTTGTCGAGGTAGATGGTTTTGCCCACTACCGTCCCGGCCATGTAATCCTGTAAGGCTCGTTTCCGGGGGTTCGTGAGCAGGACAAAGAGTTCGCTGATATCCCAAGGGCCCAGCAACCAGTTTGTAATTTTAAACAACCAGGGTGCAAAAGAAACCAGATAGCCGGATGATGCTGATTCCGACAACCAGTTTGCCGGCGGTTCCGCCATACTTTTTGGGCAGGTAGATGTTGTACCAAAGTCCGAAAAGAAACATGGGAACCACAGTGTAACAATACATGTAGATGCCGGTCCCATTCACATATCCTACCAGCCATGTGAGGGGCCATAAAAAGAAACAATCCAGGAACATCGCACCCAACCGGATCCAAAAACCGGCATAAATGCCTTCGCGGACTCTTTCAAGATTCATGGACAACTGTTGCTTTCCATTCTTGGCGTTTTTAAGATGAAGTACAATTGGGTGCGGGGTAATAGACCATGCAGGAAATCAAACGATATAGAGCGCTTCATGGTTGGTAGTATATGCCAAAAACGGTAAAAAGGAAACCTTTCCTTGAGTTAAATAATGTTAAATTAGAATACCTTATTGGATTTTAATATTATGACAATCAATATATTATCATAATATTTTACAAATTATCGCAGCAACCAAATCCCAAATGGTTTTTCTCACCGAAACCAAGATAGTACCCGGCTCTGATTAGCGCCGCATCGGCCTGGAGCCTGAAACGAAGCTGATAGCCGATGATTCTTGGAATTCCTGCTGCCCCTGATTGAATGGTCATCCCCTTTTGGGTAATGGGCGACCTCAATTTGAACTTTCCTGTCTGGGGATCGAATGGATGATCACAGCCATTCAGTAACCTGAATTTATTGTGCAGGTTATCATAAAACAATTTGACGAAATCCGGGTCTTCCGGCGTGAGAAAGAGCTCATTTTTACGACCGGGAATTTTTTGTGTCAGGTGAATGGGTGATAAGGTCTTGAAGGTCATTTTACTCGTAAACTCAGGCTCTGGAATCAAATCAACAGATTCGACAAGAAAGGAGACTTGTGAGATCCGGTCTCCAAGGAGGAATGTGGTATTCTGAAAGTGCTCCTTCACCAGGGGAACCAGCACCGCATCCGGAATGGTGGAAAAAAAAAGCACAACCCTGTCACTACTTATAACCAGGCGATCCCCTTCAATCTTTCTGTCGGGAACCATCAAGTAAGAGAAGACAAAATTCCGGAAAGGCTCTCCCTTCAGAATGTATCCTGCAGCAACCAGGTGGGCATAAAGCGGAGAATCCTGATGGCTTAACATTCTATGAAACCACGAACCCAAACCAAACTGGTAGTTGACAGGCAGTATGTTGCGGTGGGGATCTGCCAGTTGGAGGGTAAATTTGTAGCGCATCTTTGGGGTCTTCGTGAATAGGATACAGATAGGATTGTTGGCGCGAAAATCCGGGTAGTCTTATTCCTGAAAGGTACTTAAGCCACTTGTTTGCACCGTACGGTCTACCTTTTTGATCATTCCCTGCAGGGCATTTCCAGGCCCAACCTCAGTGAAAGAGTCGGCACCGTCGGCGAGCATGTTGATGACAGTTTGTGTCCACCGGACTGGTGCAGTAAGCTGTGAGATGAGGTTGGCCTTTATCAGTGCCGGATCCGAAACCGGAAGGGCGTTTACATTCTGGTAAACCGGGCAAATCGGAGTGCTGAAGTTGGTTGCATGGATGGCTTCGGCGAGCTCAGTGCGCGCAGGCTCCATCAGGGGAGAGTGAAATGCACCTCCGACATTCAGTTTAATGGCACGTTTGGCACCAAGCTCAGTGAGTCGGATGCAGGCCTTGTCGACCCCCTCGATAGATCCGGAGATGACCAGCTGGCCTGGGCAATTGTAATTGGCTGCCACAACAACCTCCTCGATTTCGGCACAAACCATTTCAACAACGCCATCCTCTAAGCCCAGGATGGCCGCCATGGTAGAAGGTTCTGCCTCGCAGGCTTTCTGCATGGCAAGTGCTCTCTTGAAAACCAGCAGTAATCCATCTTCGAAGGAGAGTGCATTGGTGGCAACCAATGCTGAGAATTCACCCAGTGAGTGTCCGGCAACCATCTTGGGTTGAAATTCATCTCCCATCGCTTTGGCTAACAACACGGAGTGAAGGAAGATGGCGGGTTGTGTAACTTTCGTCTGTTTCAACTCCTCGTCGGTTCCGCCGAACATGATGTCTGTAATGTTAAAACCAAGAATCTCATTGGCCTGGTCGAAGAGCGTTTTGGCCATGGGAGAGTTTTCATAAAGGTCTTTGCCCATTCCAACAAACTGGGCACCCTGGCCGGGGAAAACGTATGCTTTCATTGTCTAAAAATTAACTGATTCATGGGTACAAAGATAAAAAACTCCGCTATTTTATGTTGTCCGGTGACTACTTTAACCAATTGGGCCTTCCATCTGACCTACAAAATTGTTCTTTTGTGAAAATATGTCCCAGTCGGTCACCTTAAATTCTTCACACCATCCTTCCTAAGAAAGCTTCGAGCTGATCAGTCTGATAAACTCCTCTCTGGTCGCAACTTTCTCGAAGGCCCCGGTGAAATCAGAAGTGGTGGTGACAGAGTTCTGTTTCTCAATCCCACGCATGCACATGCACATGTGCTTGGCTTCAATAACTACAGCTACACCAAGCGGTTGCAATGTATTCTGGATACACTCCTTGATTTGGAGCGTGAGTCGCTCCTGCACTTGCAATCTTCGTGAATAAGCCTCAACAACCCGTGCAATTTTGCTTAATCCGGTGATGAATCCATTGGGAATGTAGGCAACGTGAGCCTTTCCAAAAAACGGGAGCATGTGGTGTTCGCACAGCGCATAAATTTCTATATCCTTGACAATGACCATCTGCCGATAATCTTCTTTGAACATTGCCGATCGCAGGATATCTTCCGGATCCATGCTGTAGCCCTGGGTCATGAATTGCATGGCTTTGGCGATCCTGAGCGGCGACTTATCCAATCCCTCACGTGTCGGATCTTCACCGATCAGTTCCAGTATTTGTCTGTAATGTTCAGCCATTTTGGTGACTGTCTCCTCTGGATACCGTTCGATTTTTTGGTACCCATCGGATTTTTTCCTGTGTAGTGAGAATTGCATTTTTTGCTTTTTAGACTTTCCGGAACATAACGGCTAAACAGGCAGTAAACAAAGATACTCCGGATGTGTTAAAAAATATATTTTACTTAAACTGAGTACAAATAAACAACTTTTATTAACTTTTTTCATCAAAATAAGTATGAATGTTTGTTAGGGGTTCAAATTAGAAGAAGGATATTTTACATTTGCACCACTAAATTAATTAGACCTTTTTTTGCCGGATGAGAATATTGTTTGTAGGTGCCACGTGTTTCGAACTCTACCAATTTTTCGAAAATTTAATCGAAACAGAGGGAGAAGGGAAGAATATCTTCCACTACAAATGGTATGATCTTGAAATTGATCTGTTGATCCCGGGTGTGGGAATGACTTTTACCGCCTACCACCTCACCAGGGCGCTCTATTCCTCCAAATATGATCTGGTTATCAATGCAGGTATTGCCGGGAGTTTCCGGGATGAGCTCTCAATTGGTACAGTTGTCAACGTAAGAAGCGAACAAATTTGTGATTTGGGAGTGGAGGAATGTAACTCGGTGGTTTCGCTTTTTGAAGCTGGATTTATGGATGTCAATCAGTTCCCTTTTGAAAACGGGAAAATGGTCAATCCACATTCGTTCAGAGAACTGGAGCTTGCCTCAGTTGAAGGAGTTACCGGAAATATCAGCCATGGGAGCCCTAACAGTATTGCCAAGATAACCTGCGACTTTGATCCGGATGTCGAATCGATGGAGGGTGCCGCAGTCTTTTATGTCTGCCTTCACGAGAAGGTCCCTTTCCTCGAAATCCGTGCGATTTCCAATTTTGTTGAATCAAGGGATACCACCAAATGGGATATTCCTCTGGCAATCGAAAACCTTACCGATGAGCTTTTCAGATTTCTGAGAAAATTCGCCAAAATCAAACAATTGTCCTGATGGATCTTTCGCTTGGTTTTTCCACTTGTCCGAATGATACTTTTATTTTCGAGGCCATGGTACATGGTCGCATCGACACTGAAGGGCTGAAGTTTAACCTTCACCTGGCCGATGTTGAAGAATTAAATAATCTGGCTTTCGCTTCAACACTGGATGTTACAAAGGTAAGTTACCATGCATTCGCTTATTTATCAAATAATTATCAACTTCTTACGGCAGGGAGTGCCTTAGGGTTCAACAATGGACCTTTGCTCATTAGCAAGCACAAAATATACCCGGATGAAATAAATGGACTTAAAATTGCCATCCCCGGAAAATATACTACCGCCAACTTGCTTCTTTCGATTGCATATCCGGATCTAAAACGGAAGAAAGAGTATCTGTTTTCTGAAATTGAAGAGGTGATCCTATCGGGAGAAGCCGATGCTGGTGTAATCATCCACGAAAACAGGTTCACCTATGCCTCGAAAGGACTTAAAAAAGTTGTAGACCTTGGGGAATTCTGGGATCAACTCACCGGATTACCTATCCCACTTGGTGGGATTATTGTCAAAAGAAGCCTGCCAACCGAGATCCGTTTGAAATTGAACAGGGTCATGCAACGAAGTGTCAGTCATGCCCTTCAGAATCCAAATGATTCACTCCCGTTCGTAAAGCAACATGCCCAGGCAATGGATGAATCGGTCATGCGAAGTCATATTCAGCTCTACGTCAACGACTTTTCGGTAGATCTTGCGAAGGAGGGCCGAAAAGCTATCACAACCTTGTATGAAAAGAGCATTGAACTTTCTATTTTTCCTCCACTTCAACCCTCCTGGTTTGTTTCTTAAATACTGGTTTTTCATGCTTTGATTGTCGGTTCCTTACACGTGATCAGATTTGATTTCTTTGATGTAATTTTACGGATGAAACGAGCATGGGCAAAGCCCACAAAAGGCGATCCAATTGTTTTTACAAGTTCCTAAAGTATGATCTGATATTTAGTATATTACCAACAATTTCTCATTTAACAGGATGATTGTTGAAGGCAAGAAATCAAATGGATAAACTTCAGAGACTCTACCGTGATAACCTCAACGCCATTGTTGCTACATTGGCAATCCACCTGGCCGTGATGGTTTTTCTTCTTTTTTCGGAGTTGAGAAATAGCATGGATCTGCCCGCAGCCTCCCTATTTGTGGATCTGACTTCAGAGCAGATCAAAACCCAAGAGGTTGATAAAGATAAGGTGGAGACTGCAGACCAGTCGCTTGCCCTAAATGGAGCAAGGACCGGAGGGCACAACTCAAACAGGGCTTATAATCTTGGTGATCTAAATTCAAAGAGTTCTGGTGATCCCTTTTTCGACAAGGAGTATGCCAAAGAGGTGGCTGCGGCAAAAGAATTGGCCAATGATGTGAACAAGAATTTGGCAAAGAAGATTCCACTCATCGGAGATATCCCAATGCCAGTTGCCACAACTGAAGGAATGACGCGCGAGGAGGTCAAACGCTCTACTTTCAAAGGAAAATCCAACATTCACTACCTGCTCGGGAACCGGTACCATCTTCAGTTGCCAATTCCCGTGTACCTGGCCCAAGGTGGTGGAGAAGTCGTCGTCGATATCGTGGTCAACAGAACTGGACAAGTGATTGGCGCCGAACCAAGAGAAAGCAGCAAGCTGAGCGATTTGACAATTTTGGCCTATGCTAAACAGGCTGCCGAAAAGACCATTTTCAACGAAGATCAGAAAGCCCCGGAGAAGGAACATGGCACCATTACCTACCTTTTCGTTGCGCAATAGTCGGATTTGGTAGAAATTTTTTTGATGGAAATCCAATAATTACTGATACGCGCTTATTTTTCTGATAAAAATATTCATCTTTGATTCATTATTTGGAATGATTACAATAATAATTTTATCAAAAATCATAACTTTATACCTATGTCCGTTCAAATATTTTTAGTCGAAGGAATGTCCTGCAAGAACTGCAAGGCGCATGTTGAGAGGGGGATAATGGCTATCGAAGGTGTCGAGGAGGTGAATGCTGATCATGTTACGGGTCATGTTCAGGTGAAAGCCGACCACCTAAATGAAGAATTCATAAAAACAGCCATAGAAAAATCAGGATACCGCTTCAAAGGATTGGCCAAATCTTCCACTCCCGGATCAGATCTTTGGCTCAGTTGAATGTTGAAGCTGTGGAATAGATTCGACTTCACTGCAATCGGAAAATGCAGGAAAGCTTCAAAAAACAAATTTTAATTTGTTGATTAGCAATTTTTTAGATCCTCTATGGTTCCCAATGGATCCGGTGCACTGAAAATATAATTTCCTGCTACCAGGACGTCAGCGCCAGACAAAAAGAGCTGCCTGCCGGTATCCAGATTTACCCCTCCATCGACCTCAATCAAGGTGTTTGGTGAAAGAGTATTGACCATTTGACGAAGCGTAACCAGCCGCTTGTAACTGCCCTGAATAAATTTTTGTCCTCCGAAACCGGGATTGACAGTCATCAAAAGGATCAGATCCAGGTCGTGCATGATGTCTATCAGCAGCTGAACGGGGGTATGCGGGTTAATGGCTACACCTGCCTTCATGCCAAGTTCGCGAATGGCTCCGATGGTTCTGTGCAGGTGGGGGCAAGTCTCATAATGAACGGTGAGAACGTCAGCTCCAGCCAATTTGAAGCGCTCCAAATACTTGTCCGGATCTGATATCATCAGGTGGACATCCAGCGGTTTCTTAGCAATTTTTTTGATTTGTTCAATTACAGGTAAACCAAAGGAGATGTTCGGGACAAAGTGTCCATCCATGATGTCACAATGAATCCAATCGGCACTACTTGTGTTAATCATCTCAATGTCATTTCCGAGCCGCATAAAATCGGCAGCCAACAGGGAAGGTGCAATCAATCGCTTCACAGTTTAATTAATTACGAATTACCAATTACGAATTATGAAGAATGATAAGGGAATAGACTGATTGTATCTGTTTTAGAGGTCTGATTGATCATCTAAATATTCAGGCTACCTTATCTTGGTTACAAAGATAACCTGTTTTTTAAGATGTCAGCCCAGGAAAGGTTTTAATATGGCTTGAAACCTGATGTTCCTAAGTTTTCTGATGCCATGGTCTTTTATCTGCCTTACACGCTCCCTGGTTAAACCAAAAGAGCTGGCCATGTCGTCTAATGTCAAAAGTGAATAACCATTTAGTCCAAAAATGGAAGAAATTACTGCGGCCTCCCGGCTATCCAGTTTACACAACAACCTTTCAATCTCTATTCTAAGGGATGATTCCAGCAGACTGTTGTCGGGACTGGGGTTTGATTCACTGACATAGATATCATACTGGTTGCTTTCATTCTCTTCAGAGTCAGGAAGCGGTGCGTCCATTGAGTAGTGGTAGGCAGATGTCTGAAGGGATTGATTGACAAGAAGGACATTCATCTCCAGGATGGCAGCTACTTCATTGGTACTAGGTTCGCGTTGGTACTCCTGTTCCAAACGTGAAAAGGTGCGGTTGATTTTAGTGATGTTGTCAAGTTTGTTTTGGGGAAGTTTTACCAGTCTTGACTGTTCGGCCAGTGATTGCAGGATGGCCTGACGTATCCACCAAACGGCATAAGAGATAAATTTAAACCCTTTCGTTGCATCGTATCGTTCGGCAGCTTTCATCAATCCGAGATTTCCTTCATTGATGAGATCGGTGAGAGGCAGTCCCTGGTTCTGATACTGTTTGGCCACCGAAATAACAAACCTAAGGTTTGATTTAACGAGAATTTGCAGGGCAACTTGGCTTCCATCTTTAATTTGTTGGGAAAGGGAGACCTCCTCTTCACTGCTTAGTAACTTTATCTTCCCAACTTCCAGGAGATACCTGTCGAGGGAAGAGTCAACCCGGTTGGTAATCTGTTTGGTTATTCTAAGCTGTCTCATAAGATTAATTTAAGCGGTTCAAGCAAGTAGAGTTGAAACAATGGCACAAAAGAAGATTTTATGACCATTTTTACTGTAGAGACTACAACAATATTACCAAAAATAATGCAGTATTGGAAATATATTGGCTCTTTTTTTGCCTGATAATCAATAATTTTCAAATTTTTGTACGGTAAAGTGTGCTTCAAAAAAGTAAAAAAATAATATTAAGTTAACCAAAAAAATTCTTTTGTTCCTGTAGCCAATCTTAGCTGAAAAGTTTATGTTTGATGAGTTATTTCTTTGGACCTTAAAAAAAATCCAGAAATCATCTGCAAAGGGGTCAAAAATTTCATTTTTTCACATTTTATAGGCTGTAAAATTTCATATTCCACCTTAGAATGCTCTTTATCATCAAAAAATGTCAATCATTTCTGCCTGTTTTTTCTTTATTGCCTGTAAAAAATATTTTTATGCCGTCACTTTTTTGTGAATTGAAATCAAATAATTACATTTGCAACGGATTTGGATTAGCAATCTGACACAATATCTTCAAAGTATCCCTGTTATTTCTTCCTTAAGTTATTATCATAGAATTTTAATTACAAGCACTTTGTTGCAACTTGCAACATCTGTTTTGGTCACAAATCAACAAAAATCATGTACGACATCCTTGAACTGAGCAAGAAACTCTTGCC
>CAZGSQ010000118.1:0-11690 GCA_964528535.1 uncultured Tangfeifania sp.
CTCCACGGCTCTGAACACTCTTTCCCTACACGACGCTCTTCCGATCTATGGACTGTGTTGGAGTTTATTGGCGAATCCAACCATCAATGATGCCAAAATAGTGAATGCAACAGGAAACGGAACATTTACTGTAAGTCTAACAGGTCTTGCATCCGGAACTTCCTATCATGTAAGAGCATATGCTTCCAATTCGGTTGGTACCTCGTATGGATCGGAAGTTATTTTTACAACTCCTACCCTTCCTGTTGTCTCAACTTCAGGTGCAACTGCAACTTCGGCAACAACTGCTGTATTTGGTGGCGAGGTAACTTCGGACGGCGGATCTACTGTTACATCGAAAGGATTGTGTTGGAGCACCAATCTAAAAC
Organism: uncultured Tangfeifania sp.; assembly: GCA_964528535.1. Lineage (GTDB taxonomy): Bacteria > Bacteroidota > Bacteroidia > Bacteroidales > Prolixibacteraceae > CAINVV01. Next base: position 369 of record CAZGSQ010000118.1, read on the forward strand.
CTACTGTATCGGATAATATGACGACGAATGGAACAGGAATTGGATCTTTCTCAAGTAACATTTCCGGCCTCATAACAGGAACCTCCTATCATATTAGGGCTTTCGCAACCAATTCAGTTGGGACAGTATATGGCGATGATGTTGCCTTTGCGATCGCTGTCAATGGTGGAATCTTTAATGTAAGCATGTTTTACCAGATCTATCCCAATCCTTCAAATGGGAAAATTACCATTCGAAATACCGAAGATATTGCTACTGAAGTGAGTATCTATTCCCTGCAAGGACTACTTATGCGGAACTACCAGTTGAATGGTCAGGTAAATATACTCGATTTAAAACTGGCCAGAGGTATCTATACTGTCGTTATGAGTAGCAAAAAGGCTACTGGTTCATACAAATTGGTCATTCTTTAGAACAACATTCCTCAGCAAAAAAAAGGCTTTCACAAAATTTTGTGAAAGCCTTTTTTTTGCTGAGCGTGAATCTTATCTAATTGACATAATCAACCAACCAGCAACTCAATTTTTTTCTTGTAAAGAAAATCCGGCTCTTCACAGTACCAAGCGGAAGATCCAATTTCTCAGCAATTTCTTTGTATTTGTAACCATTTAAAAAGAGCTGAAAGGGTACTCTGAACTCTTCTTCCAGCAATCCTATTTTTTTATAAATCTCCTTCTCAGCATGAATGGAGTCCACCGAAGGGTAAAAATCATCTTTCGAAAAGGATATCTGTAATCTGTTGGTATGGCTTTCCAGCGTAGTTTTTGCCTTGATATTTCTTCTGTATTCGTTGATAAAGGTGTTCTTCATGATGGTATAGACCCATGCAATCAGATTTGTATCTGAAGAAAATTTGCTTTGATAAGTTAGTGCCCTCAAATAGGTTTCCTGTACGAGATCATGTGCCTTGTCAGAATTACTGGTTAAACTCAATGCAAAATAGTACATTTTGTTCTCCAAACCAGTCAGGGAATTTTGAAATTGGATGGTTGTCATGGTTAAGAATTTAAGTTTGAATTATTAAAATGCTCTTATGAATTATCAAATTGCACATTAAAGATATCAAACATGTTTGCATTTCCAATTACAACCAACTGAATATTTTTTTACTTTTTAGCTCATTCTAAATAAGAATTAACATAACAATCACATTATTAAATTAATATATTAAATTATTATGATAAATATAAATTACTTTATTATGAAAAATATTTTTCAAAGTACCTTTATTGATTATCAAATAGCATTTATAAATTATCATACACTCTATTTTGCTTATCAAATTATGCTAAAAAAAAGCCCGAAATAAATTTCGGGCTTATCATATTACCTATTTTAGACTTAGTTTACCTCTAAATCAACATCAAACAATTCGTACCAAGGCAAACCTTGAAGATTGAGTTCTTTCATAAAAGGATCCGGATCAAATTCTTCGACATTGAACACTCCGGGTTGTTTCCATTTCCCCTGAAGGAACATCATGGCTCCAATCATTGCAGGTACCCCGGTGGTGTAACTGATGGCCTGCGTTCCGGTTTCAGAATAGGCAGCCTCATGACTGCAATTGTTGTAAACATAGTAACTCTTTACTGCTCCATTTTTGATTCCTTTGATGCGGCATCCAATGGATGTTTCCCCTGTATAATTGGCCCCAAGCTCTTCAGGCTTTGGCAAAACGGCCTTTAAGAATTGAATTGGCACGATCTCCCTGCCTTCATAATTGATGGGCTGAATACCTGCCATTCCAATATTTTGAATCACTCTAAGGTGTGTAAGGTACTCTAAACCAAACGTCATCCAGAATCGGGCTCTTCGAATGGTAGGAAAGTTTTTTACCAAAGATTCCAACTCTTCGTGGAAAATCAAATACGACTCTTTCTCTCCAATCCTCGGGTAAGTCAGTGGTTGATGGATCTCATGAGGTTCAGTCAGTATCCATTTCCCATCTTCCCAATATTTTCCTTTTTGGGTGACTTCTCTGATATTGATCTCTGGATTAAAATTAGTTGCGAAGGCCTTCCCGTGGTTTCCAGCATTGCAATCAACGATATCCAGGTATTGAATTTCATCGAAATGGTGCTTGGCAGCGTAAGCGGTATAGACACCTGAAACACCTGGATCAAACCCGCAGCCGAGTATGGCAGTCAATCCGGCCTTCTGAAATCTTTCCTGATAAGCCCATTGCCATTTGTACTCAAATTTAGCCTCATTCAATGGCTCATAATTGGCCGTATCGAGGTACGAAACGCCTGTTTCGAGACAAGCATCCATTATGGTCAAATCCTGGTAAGGCAGGGCTACATTGACAACCAGATCCGGTTTAAAAGAGTTTATCAACTTAACCAGTTCCGGAACATCGTCAGCATTTACTTGAGCAGTGGTTATATTTTTGCTGCCTATTCTCGCTGCAATTTTGTCGCACTTAGATTTGGTTCTGCTTGCCAGAAGAATTTCTGAAAAAATTTCCGGAAGCTCAGCCATTTTGTGCACGACAACTGTTCCAACGCCTCCGGCTCCTATGATCAACACTTTTCCCATTTTTAATTCTATTTGTTAGTTATTGAAGTAGTTCGACTTCAATCGATTGAATCCATTGCATCCGCGAGAATAATAATGTTGTTGTTCAGTGCTTCAACTACCCCACCACTGATATCAAAATAGACAAAATTACCATTGGTTTCTTTCACCTTGATTTTCCCTTCCATTAAGGTGGATACAATTGGGGCATGATGTTGCAACACTTCAAAAGAGCCAGCAGTTCCGGGGAGTCTAACCATCTCTGTATCACCAGAGAATAGCTTTTTTTCGGGAGTAATAATTTCCAAAAACATACCTTTATTTTTCAAATTTAGCTAAGTAATCATTTGGATTGTGCCAGCAACTTATCCCCTTTTTCCATTGCTTCCTCGATGGTCCCAACCATATTAAAGGCTGTTTCAGGGTATTTGTCAACCATTCCGTCCATAATGGTATTAAAGCCTTTGATGGTATCTTCAATGGAGACCCAAATTCCTTTCATGCCAGTAAATGCTTCTGCCACATGAAATGGTTGTGAAAGAAAACGTTGAACCCTTCTGGCTCTGTGAACTATTAGCTTATCAGATTCGGAGAGTTCATCCATTCCAAGAATTGCAATGATGTCCTGAAGTTCTTTGTATCTTTGAAGTAACTCTTTCACTCTTAAGGCTGTATTGTAGTGCAAATCACCAATGACTGCCGGAGATAATATTCTTGAAGTGGATGCCAAAGGATCTACTGCAGGATAAATCCCCATTTCTGAAACTTTTCTGTTGAGTACTGTCGTGGCATCAAGATGTGAAAATGTAGTTGCAGGTGCGGGATCTGTCAAATCGTCAGCTGGTACATAGATTGCCTGAACAGAGGTAATTGATCCATATTTTGTTGAAGTGATCCTCTCCTGCATCAAACCCATTTCTGTAGCAAGTGTTGGTTGATAACCTACTGCGGAGGGCATTCGGCCTAATAATGCAGATACCTCAGAACCTGCCTGTGTAAAACGGAAAATATTATCTACGAAGAATAAAATATCGTTTCCTTTTCCTTTTTTATCCCCGTCTCTAAAATACTCAGCAACACTCAACCCAGACAAGGCAACCCGGGCACGAGCACCGGGTGGTTCATTCATTTGTCCAAATACAAGAGTTGCCTTTGATTTTGCAAGTTCGGTTTTGTCGACCAATGAAAGATCCCAACCTCCATTGGCCATATCCTCTTTAAAGGCATCACCATACAAGATAACTCCAGATTCTATCATTTCCCGCAAAAGATCATTCCCTTCGCGTGTTCTTTCGCCGACGCCAGCAAACACGGATTGTCCATCGTATTTTTTTGCAACGTTGTTAATCAACTCCATGATTAATACTGTCTTGCCTACTCCTGCCCCACCAAATAGTCCAATCTTACCTCCTTTGGAATATGGCTCCAGCAAATCAATTACTTTTATACCTGTATAAAGAATTTCCTGTTCTGTCGATAAATCCTTGTATTTTGGAGGCTGGTTATGAATCTCATAGGTCTGATCCTTCGGAATTGCACCTATTCCGTCAATGCCTTCACCGATGACATTGAGTAATCTACCCTTAATTTGATCTCCAACCGGCATGGAGATTGCTTTTCCTGTGGCAAATACCTTCATTCCTCTGGAGAGTCCATCGGTTGAGTCCATGGCAACAGTGCGAACAGTGTGCTCTCCAACGTGCTGTTCACATTCAAGTATCAATACCTGACCATTACTTTTGTGTACCTCAAGCGCATCGTAAATTTTCGGCAGCTTTGAACTATCCTCTTCAAAACTAACATCGACTACCGGTCCGATGACCTGTATGATTTTTCCTGTGGATTGAAACATAGTATTCAATATTTGAAATATTTTCTAAAATTTGGGTGAAAATCAATTGTAACAGTGATTTTTTTAATAATCGGGATTCAAGAACTCTGTAAAGCATTTGCTCCACTCACAATTTCCAGGATTTCTCCGGTAATGGCAGCTTGTCGCGCTTTGTTGTATTGCAAGTTCAATGACCGAACAAGTTCTGATGCATTGTCTGTTGCTTTGTGCATCGCAGTCATTCTTGCACCATGTTCTGAGGCTACCGAATCCAACATTGCTTTAAAAAATTGAATTTTAAGCGATTTTGGAATGACGGTCTCCATTATCTCCGGCACATTGGGCTCAAAGATATAGTTCATAACATAACGGCGGCTATCGTTGTTGACAGGAATTTTTTCGATTTTTGAAACAGGCAAAAATTGTTCTACAACTAATTTTTGAATTGCCGCATTTTTGAACTGATTATAGACCAATTCGATACGATCATATTCTCCTTTGGCGAAGGTGTTCATTAGTTCCAATGCCACCTGTTCAGCTGTTGAATACTGAAGACCATCAAACAACTTGTGAATTGTTTGTACAACCTTTATGTTTTTCGCTTTTAGACCATCAAAACCCTTTTTTCCTATTGCAATGACATCAACGGATTTTTTTTGATACAATTCAGCATACGTTGTGGAAATTAATTCTTCTACTTTTTTGACAACATTTGAATTGAATCCACCACAAAGTCCTCTGTTAGAAGTTATTGCCACAATTAAGATTTTGTTGATCTCCTTGTGTTCTGAATAGAGATTGTCGAAATCTGAAGCACCTGCCTGATCGGACAAATTGATAAGAATATCATGCAATTTTTCGGCATATGGACGAATTTGAATGATCGCATCCTGAGCCTTGCGCAATTTGGCTGCCGAAACCATTTTCATCGCCCTGGTTACCTGTTGGGTCGATTTCACGGAAACGATCCGCAGCCGCATCTCTTTTAAATTCGCCATGTATCCTTTTTTATTTTCAACAATTCATTAAAAAACAAAATTTTGAACCGTTTTTTTGGCAACAAGTTCAAGAGTATCTGTTATTTCATCATTGAGTATACCACGACTTAACTGCTCAAGAACACTGGAATACTGTGATGTAAGTAGTTGTAAATAATCCTTTTCGAAATCTTTTATTTTTTCTCTGGGAACCTCCATCAAAAGACCCTTTGTACCACAATAAAGAATCGCAATCTGCTCTTCAACAGTCATTGGAGAAGCACTTCCTTGCTTCAGAATTTCTACATTTCGTGAACCTTTTTCAAGCACGGATTTTGTAGCTGCATCAAGATCAGAACCAAATTTTGAAAATGCCTCAAGTTCCCTGAATTCTGCCTGTGATAACTTGAGTGTTCCGGCAACTTTTTTCATCGATTTTATTTGGGCATTGCCTCCAACCCTTGAAACCGAAATTCCAACATTGATTGCCGGTCTGATCCCCGCGTTGAAAAGATGCGACTCCAGGAATATCTGGCCATCGGTAATCGATATGACATTGGTCGGAATGTAGGCGGAAACATCACCATCCTGGGTCTCAATGATTGGCAAGGCTGTCAATGATCCACCGCCCTTCACCAGATGCCTGATTGACACAGGTATGTCATTCATTTGCTGGGCAACTGATTCAGTCTTGTTAATTTTCGCTGCACGCTCCAGTAGCCTGGAATGCAGGTAGAAAATATCTCCCGGATAGGCTTCACGGCCAGGATGACGCCGAAGTAGCAAAGAGACTTCCCGGTAGGAAACGGCCTGCTTGGATAGGTCGTCATATACAATTAGCGCAGCATGACCGCAATCCCTGAAAAATTCTCCGATGGCGGCACCTGCAAAAGGGGCATAAAACTGCAGAGCAGCAGGGTCTGAGGCGGTTGACATCACAATCACTGTGTAATCCATCGCACCATGTTCTTGCAATGTTTTGGCAATATTGGCTACTGTCGAACCTTTTTGTCCGATGGCTACATAAATACAATAGACAGGTTCACCTTTCTTGAAATACTCTTTCTGATTAATGATTGTGTCGATGGCAATGGTCGTTTTTCCGGTCTGACGATCGCCGATAATCAGTTCACGTTGACCTCTGCCAATGGGAATCATTGAATCAATTGCCTTTATCCCTGTTTGAAGAGGCTCAGATACTGGTTGACGGTAGATAACACCTGGAGCCTTGCGCTCAAAAGGCATTTCGTAAAGAGTTCCTGGTATTGGGCCCTTTCCATCAACAGGTTCACCCAGTGTATTGATAACGCGACCTAAAAGACCATCTCCAACCAATATTGAAGCAATTTTGTTAGATCGCTTTACACTGTCACCCTCCTTGATCTTCTCGGTAGGTCCAAGTAATACACATCCAACATTGTCCTCTTCAAGGTTTAGTACGATTCCCATGACACCGCTATCGAACTCAACCATTTCATTCGATTGAACATTGGAAAGTCCGTAGACTCTGGCAATTCCATCGCCTACCTGCAAAACTGTACCCACTTCTTCAAGTTCAGCAACAGTTTTGAAGCCATCCAATTGTTGTTTTAAAATTTCAGATACTTCAGCAGGTTTCAATCCAGCCATAATCTTCTATTTAATTTTTAATAACATTTACCAATTCTCTTCTCATTTTTTTCAATTGAGTAGCTATCGAAGCGTCCAGTTGATGATCCTCAATTTTTAAAATGAAACCACCCAATATTTTTTCATTCACTTGTGTCAACACTTCCGCTTTACATCCAAATCGAGACAGAATTAATTGATTAAATTGCTGAATTTGAGAATCTTCTAAATTCACTGCAGTTGTCAATTGCGCAGATTTTGTACCTGTCAGTTGTCCATAAAGTCTCTGGAAATTAAGACACATCTCCAACAAAAATAGCTCCCGGTTGTTTTGAAGTAGAAGGTTAAGAAAGTCGAGGGTCAACTGATTGACTTGATTCTTGAAGATTTTCTCAAAAATAAGACTCTTTTCCTTCGACTTCACCACAGGACTTGCCAACAATTCTCTCAGTATTGGTTGTGACTGTAAAAGCTGTAACAAAAGATCGACATCCTTTTTGATAACCTCCAACAAATTCCTCTCTACCGCAGCAGAAAAATAAGCCTTGGCGTAGCGCACTGATATTTTACTCTCGTTCAATTTTTTCAGTTTAGATAAATATACGACCGACTGTATTAGTTCAGCTTAACATTTTCGAGGTAGCTATCCACCAACTCTTTTTGCTTTTTCGAATCTGAGAGATGCTCCTTCAAAATTTTTTCAGCTATCTCAAGCGAAAAAGATGAGATGACAGACTTCATTTCGTTTACTGCCTCTGCCCGCTCACGAACAATCGCAGATTTTGCCTCTTCGAGCACTTTGTTTGCCTCAAGAGTAGCTTGAATTTTGGCTTCGCGTACGATAGAATCTTTGAGTTCACGGGCCTCTTTGACGATTTTTTCTCTTTCAAGCATCGCTTCCTTTAACAATTTTTCGTTCCCTGCTTGTAAATGAATCATTTCATTCTTAGCGAGTTCTGCGGATTGAAGCGCCTTTTCTATTGAATCTTCACGCTCTGCAAGTGCATTTAAGATTGGTTTCCAGGCAAATTTCTTGAGCAACCACATCAAAAGCGAAAACGAGATGACCATCCAAAACAGTAGACCAAAATCTGGCATTACCAAACCCATGGGATAGAGATTTTATTGATGAATAAAGTGAAATGGCAGTTCCGCTTCAAAACCTAAACAAATAGGATCAGGAAGCAGATAACCATGGCGAAAAAGGCTGCACCCTCAATCAAAGCAGCAGATACAATCATGTTCGAACGGATATCCCCAGCTGCTTCGGGCTGACGTGCAATGGCTTCAACTGCACCTCCTCCAATTCTTCCAATGCCAATACCTGCTCCAATTGCTGCCAATCCAGCTCCAATTCCGGCACCTAATTTTGCCAATGCAACATTGGCTACAACTTCTAAGATCACACCTAAAGTAAACATATTAACTTGTTTTTAAAGTTATTAAATTGCTGTTTATTAATAAATTATATCTTGTGTTACTTGCTAAATTTTCAATGACTTTTCACTCCGTGTTCCTCATGTTGTTCCAATGCCATTCCAATATACAAAGCTGACAGAAGCGTAAAGACATAAGCCTGTATAAAGGCAACCAGCAATTCAAGCAATCCCATGAAGATGGTAAAGAGAATCGATACTACTGATACACCATATCCAGCATATATGCTTTTTTCTCCAAAAATGAAGATCAGGCTGTAAAAACCAAGCGCGATAATATGGCCAGCAGTAATATTGGCAAAAAGCCGGACCATCAACACAAAAGGTTTGGTGAATACACCCATAATTTCAACGAAAGGCATCAATGGTATGGGCAATTTTAACCACCATGGAATTCCGGGAGCATTGATAAGATGCGTATAATAATCTTTCGACCCGCTCAATAATATTGTTGCGAATGTGAAAAGTGCCAAAACAAGCGTAACTGCTATATTCCCTGTTAGATTGGCTCCTCCAGGTACAAAAGGGACCAACCCCATCAGATTGTTAATAAGGATAAAAAAGAATACTGTTAGCAAATATGGAAGGTATTTGCGGTATTTTTCTTCACCAATTGATGCCTTGACAACATCGTCGCGAATAAACAAAACAATAGGTTCCAACCAACTTTGTAGCCCTTTGGGGGCCTTGTCAAATCCATCTTTGTATTTTTTTGCAATGGAGAGAAAGATGAGTAACAAGAATATTATACTGACAAAAAGAGATGCAACATTTTTCGTAATAGAAAAATCAAAAGGTCTCATTTCTGAACCATCTGGTGCTGATTCAACTATTTTACCTTTGAATTTTGATTCTTCTCCGGCAATTTTAAAACCTGAATAACTTTCCTTCCCATGGTGTAACTGATTGGAAGTGAAAAAATGAAAGCCACTTTTCTGGCTGTATAGAATAACCGGTAGAGGAATACTCACATGATAATTTCCTATTTTAGCTATGTGCCACTCATAAGAGTCGGCAATGTGCTCCATGATCAGCTTGCTTGCATTAAATTTCTCTCCGGTGGGCTCTGATCCAGCATTCTCCTGTTCGGCTGCGCTGGTTGATTGATTGTAAGCTACTAGTAAAGCGAAAATGATCAGGTATATTCTCAAGAATTTCACAATGTCCGGTTTTTTTGTGGGTCAAATTTAACGCTTTAATTTTAAGATTTCGGATTTTTTTTCAAAAAATTCGAAATTTCAGCTACTTCAAAAATCGTAAAACAAAAGTACAGGATCAGGAATGTCACTATGAAATCTACAGCATTCGACCTGTCAATGAATAGGCAACCAAGCAGAAAAGCAAAATAAACAAAAAGCTTGATGGTCATCATGGAAAGAAAGGTTGTATTAAATCTCCGGACATTTGAGTTAACAGCGTTCATCAACCTTAAGTGACTGAAAACTGTAACAATTGCGATTAATGCAACCTGAACCGGGTAGATCTTGAGGTAATATTGTTTTAGGATAGTTAGGAATAACAGTAGTGAGATTCCCGCCAGCAAGAGACAAAAAATAAGAACTTTCGTCAGAAACAAACGTTTTTCAATTGAAATCATTGATGGAAAATTATTGTATGAGTTTAAAATTTTGAAAAAATCGTTTTAAAAAACAGGTAAAATGATAAAATAGCGGCGAGAATAATCACGATGATTGTAAATATATGTGATTCAAGATGAAGATACCTATCCAAAGCCTTACCACCAAAGCCTCCAAGCACGATGATGAGTATTGTCTGAAAAGTCAAACTAAAATATTTGGAATAGATTCGAAGGTAATCGTTTTTGTTGTCTTTTTTTAACAAGGTCATGTAGATTGTTGGTAACTGTAATAGTTATTCAAACTTAGTGCTTAATAATTCAAAAAACAACCACCAATTGTGATTTATTCTTTGTGTGGATCTTGACCATTTTATATCTGACAGTATTTAAGCTTTTAAAATACCCTAAAAATGAAGCTAAAATACTGATTGATAGGACTCAGGTTGGAGGATGCAGCCGTTTGTGGAACCAGGGCCTGGTTGCATTCATTCGTCCGAGTTGAGTGGCCGGAACTTGTCGCTTGCAGGAAGACCGCTCTGCACTTCCTTCGGGAGCCCCCCAGCGGATCTCAATGCCATCATTGGGATTATAGCCCATTTCGAAGGCATCCCTTCGTTTTAGAATCTCTGCCATCGTCAATTTCTGTTCAGATCCATTTGTTCGTACATAGGAAATGGTGAGTTCTGTAAGCTTTTGGGCTAACAAATTTTCGAGGTTCTTTTTGACTGTTTCTGGCTTTTTAAGCACTGGTAATTTGTAATCATCAGGCGATTTGACAAATTTTTCAGGAAAATCCTTCACCGCATCTATCGCTATAAGCAAACGGAGATCTCTGTTAGGAGTCGAAAAATCTTCCCACTGGCCACCTGTCTGAAAGACGCCAGCAGCACTGGCAGGCATAGGTACCACCAAGCCTGGATGTGATTTCATGTAAAGCTCTCCATTGGATACAGAGGTTATCCTTACTGTAAGTTGTTCATACAATGCCTGAATCAGATCAAGCATGGCCATTTCGGGATCGAGTGGTTTAGGATTGATGATTCGTTCCATAGCATGGTAAAATGCATCACTCTTCATGTTCTTTTGCTGAAGGGAAAACGGAACCAATCCGGGATCAGCGTTGATTTCCCCCGAGGTCATTAGCCGGTATTTCCCCCCCCTTGTTACGATCGGTCTAAATGCCTTGAAGCCTGGTTCACCTATCACTTCGCTTGTATTAAAGAGAAAATTCCCTTTCCAGAATCTTTTGATCCCCACCGTGCCATCAGGCTGGGCATCTACCGACAACAATACACCCGGAGTGGTGATGGATTGTGGCATACTTTTCACCAGAATCAAGGTATGACCATAGGGATCGGCAAAAACTACACCAGG
>CAZGSQ010000119.1:0-11440 GCA_964528535.1 uncultured Tangfeifania sp.
TATACTTCACAACACTTACTTCATAACCACCAACATCTATTCTATACTTCACAACGCTTACTTCATAACCACCAACTCCTATCTCATATCTCATATCTCATAACTCAAATCTCATAACTCAAATCTCATATCTCATATCTCATATCTCATAACTCAAATCTCATAACTCATAACTCAAATCTCATAACTCATAACTCATATCTCATATCTCATAACTCATATCTCATAACTCATATCTCATAACTCATATCTCATATCTCATAACTCATATCTCATATCTCATATCTCATAACTCATATCTCATATCTCATATCTCATAACTCCTTGTCCACCTCACTCCCTCTTCCCCAATGGATCAAATCCTATCGCCTGAGAGATATATCGGTCGATGCTTTCTCGGGAATAACCCTGGCAGCCTATGCCATTCCGGTATCGATGGCTTATGCCTCATTGGCCGGATTGCCTGTGATCTATGGAATCTATGGTTACCTGGTCGGAGGACTGGTCTATCCGCTCTTCGGCTCCTCCTTGCAATTGTCTGTAGGTCCTACCTCTGCGATTTCCCTGTTGGTAGGGACAACGCTGGCGGGAATGGCAGGTGGCAACCTTCAGCAATGCATACAAATCGCCTCGTTAACTGCCCTCATGGTGGCTCTACTGAGTTTGATTGCCTGGTTCCTCCGGTTGAATAGTCTTGTTAATTTTATCAGTGATTCGGTACTGCTCGGTTTTAAAGCCGGAGCGGCGGTTCTGATCACAACCACCCAATTGCCCAAATTATTCGGCGTCGCAGGTGGCGGAGATGGATTTTTTGAGCGGATCAGAGTATTAATTGGCCAGATTCCCGAGGCCAACCTTGCCGTCCTTCTGTTTGGGATCTTGGCGATACTCTACTTGGTCGCCGGAGAGCGGATCTTTCCCGGCAGACCCATGGCCATTCTGTTGGTTGTGGCATCTATCTTGCTGGTTTCCTTCACCTCCCTGGTGGAGTATGGGTTCCCGGTAGCAGGGATTATCCCCTCCGGATTGCCCGAATTAAAGGTGCCCTCTTTTCAGTTGAGCGACCTGAATGGCATTCTTCCGCTCGCTTTTGCCTGTTTTTTACTGGCTTATATTGAGAGTGTTTCCGCTGCCAAAAGCCTTGCCTTACAGGGAGGTTATGAAATTGATTCCCGCCGTGAACTTCTGGCCCTTGCCGCTGTCAATGCGGCAAATGCATTTGGACAGGGATATCCTGTGAGCGGTGGATTGTCGCAGTCGGCTGTAAACAGCAAGGCCGGAGCCAAATCGCCTCTCTCGCTGGTATTCGCTTCAGGGGTCATTGGGATCAGTCTGCTTTTTTTGACTGGTCTTCTGCAGAATATGCCAAATGTGGTTTTGGCTGCCGTGCTGATCGTCGCCGTAAGTAGTTTGTATGACTTCAGCGGACTCAAGCGGATGTGGAAAATAAGCAGGAGGGAATTTGGAGTAGCCATGATTGCCTTCTCAGGAGTTCTGGTCTTTGGGATTTTGAAAGGGGTGGTATTGGCGGCCATATCCTCCTTGGTGATGGTTCTGATGGCCATCTCCGATCCGCACATTGCCATCCTCGGGCGCATTCCGGGTACGAAAAGATACACAGACATCGGACGTCACCCAGACAATGAGCTGATACCCGGAATGATGTTGCTAAGGGTCGAAGCATCCATCCTCTATTTCAATGTAGAGAATATAAGAAACAGGATTTGGATGGAAGTAGAAGCCAAAAGGGATTCACTTCAATGTGTCGTATGGGATTTCAGTACCTCTCCTTACGTAGATTCGGCAGGTGCCGAAATAATCAAGAAATTGTACCTCGATTTGAAGGCGACTGGCATTTCGCTGCGAATTGCCGAAGCCCATGCCGAAGTAAGAGACATCCTCCGCGCCGAGGAGATTGACCACCTGACGGGTTACATCAGCAGAAAGATTTCAATAGATGACCTTGTAAATCAATAATTCAAAAAAGCATCCAGGGCATGAGTCGGTTTACCATCTGCTCCCCAGGCGCTTAAGGCGTAATGGCTCCAGCTCCTGGCACCTTCAGGCTCCCAGTAGAAGATACCCATACCTTTGGCATCAGGTACTTCGGCCACCGAATTCTGAACTGCTACCAGCAAATCATAACTGTTTTGAACCTTGGTATCTTCTCCGCCGACTTCTACTACCATCACCTCTTTGCCATACCGGGAAGCCATGTCCTTCAGGTTGTTTCCCAGATCGCCAATCGAAAGGGAATAATCCGGATTGCCCGGGAGCCAATATGGATAATAGGAGAGACCAATGACGTCGTATTTGGCGCCATTGGTCTTTGCATTGTCAAACCACCACCTGAAGCGGTCGTTGTTGTTGCCCTGGTCGATGTGAAGGACCACCTTGGAAGAAGGACTAACAGTCTTGATGGCATCGTATCCCTTGTTGATCAATTGGGTCAACTGACCAAAGTTGGTGCTGCTTCCTTCGGGATAGACCATTCCTCCCGGGATTTCATTGCCAACCTGTACCCATTCGGGGGTAACTCCCGCCGAATTAAGGGCAGACATGACATCAAATGTATAATCGTAAAGATCCTTTTGCAACATTAAAAAATCGTGGCCCTCCCAGGCCTTTGGTTTCTTCTGCTTACCAGGATCCGCCCAACTGTCGCTGTAATGAAAATCAATCATGATGCGCATGCCCCATTTCTGGGCACGAACTGCCAGGGCAACTGTTTCAGCTTTGCTGCAATGTCCGCTTGCGGGATCGTCGGAAGGATCCACAAAGGTTCTTAACCTGATGGAGTTGATGCCATGATCTTTCAGTATCTTGAAGCAATCTTCCTCAACTCCCTTGTCACTGTAAAATTTGTATCCGGCAGCTTCCATCTGGGGTAACCAGCTGATATCTGCTCCTTTCGCAAAAGGAATCTCCTGTTTGTGAATGGAAAGAATGTGGGTGCATCCAACGAAATATACCGCAATCAGGGCGGTCAGGATTAATTTCGCAGGTGAAGTTCTCATTGCACGATTCAAGTTTACTGAAGGAAGCTTTTAATTTTATTGAAGTTTACCGCAGAAGCTTAGATTTCAAAAGAGTAAGTGAGGCCTCCCGAAAAAAACAGGTGGGTCTTGCGAGTCATGAAGGACGGAACATTGTATGGAATGGAAACATTCAGGGCTGAGTTGAGGGTCAGGCGTTTCATGGTATAGGAAACAGGAAAGAGCAGATCAACAGAATTGATTTGATACTTTGAAGTATAGATGAAGATTTGCCCAAGCGTAGCTGTTGGTGAAAGTTGTGCCAATTGTTTATCGATCTGCTTGTTTTTGGCTGTGACATTCAATGCGATCAGTTCCTGTATGGTTATATTGTCTCCATATTTTGTTCTCAATGGGGTCAAAGAATTCAAGTTGATGCTGGCTAGTTTGTAGTAAAAAGAGTTATCTCCATAGTTGGTACCTAACGAAGGCTCGAAGCCCAAAGTATTTCCTGCGGACAGAAAATTTTTAGCCTCCACATGAAAGGCGGTTGTAAGATTCAGGTTGAATGCACTGCTTTTCCCCCAAAGATAATCTCCGGCAAGTGAAGGCTTGAACCAGTTAAAGAACCCGCGCAGTGCGAGTTCGGCCTGATCGGTATAAATTGATTTGGATGTCAGTGAACCGTTTGAATAGATAAAATGGCTGTAAGAAGGAGTTAAATAAATTAAATCACTGGTTAGGTTAAAATCCCAACCCGCTGTCAGGTCAAGTTCCCGGGTGGCTTTTGACAAAGAGGCATCACTGTTTCCGATGTTTAAACCGGTAGCAGAAAGGAGCAATCCTTTTGCAGAGGAAAAAGTCACAGTCGGTCCAAGGGATGGTTGCGACACCATGCTGTTGTAGATTCCATAAGTACCCAAATTGGACGAATAATCCAGGGAAATCTCAATGGAAGATTTGTTTTCGTTTTTAGGACCGGGTTTTTCTATTTGTGAGTAACCACTGAGACCAGACGCTAACAATAGAACATAAAGAAGTAGTAGCAATTTTTTCATCACATATTTCGCTTTTTGAATTTATTCGTCGTCTCCGTCTCCTTGCTTTTCAGGCATGAAAAAGGCGGCATGGACAGGGGCAGGGCAGGGAACGTTTGCACCCTTCACAGCGGCCCATATCATCTCTGTAAACTGATTGTCGGGAACCCTGTCCTCCTTGCTGAAATCAAATTTTTCACTCAACCTTGACAATTGACTCTCTTCTGTATTTTTAAGGTTCAGGTCGACCAAATTTTTCGTCGAATGAAATGCAGGATGGGAGGCAGTCGTGTCAAAACACCGCCACATCGGTTCGGCCGCCGCGTCGTATTGGGTCATTGGTGGCAACCCAAGAATCAATTCGATGGTGCGCAAGGCCGAACTTGTTGAATACATGGTATGATCGACATAACCCTTCTTGACAAATCCCCCTGCCACATAAGTCGTTGAGCGGTGAGCATCTACATGATCCGGTCCGTTTTGTGCATCATCTTCCAGAATTATGACGACACATTCGTTCCAAATTGGCGAATGGCTGAGATACTCGACGAAGAGACCACAAGCCAGATCGTTGTCGGCTGCATGGGCCTTGGGCGTGGTTCGCCCTTTCCGGAGACCTTCTGTATGGTCATTCCCGAAACGCACGGTATTCAAACGTGGTATTGTTCCTTTGGCCAGCATCGATTCAAAATCACTTTTCCAAAGATTAAACCTTGAAGTATCGCGGATGCTCAAGTCGAACCCTGAATATTTGGGACAAAAATGATCTTTTAAAGCTGGGATGTTTGGCGTAAATGAATCAGAGATGAATTCTCCGTAACTTCTGTAGGTGACGCCAAATTTTTTACAGTAGTCCCACAGGAAGCCATTTTTGTTGTTTGCTGTTTCCCGTTCTCCCTCACCGGGATAAGATCCACCTCTTCCTCCGTAACTACTTGGCCAGTTCTTCTCGAGATAATCTGTGGCATAAGCACCCATGGTCCAGTTGTGGCCATCTGCACTGACTTCTCCATCTACGTAAAAATTGTCCAACAAGACAAACTGTTTGGTCATATTGTGAAGATTCGGAGTCACCTTTTCACCAAAAAGTACCAGGTTCGGATCTCCGTTTCCTTCCGGGATATCGCCCAAAACCTGGTCGTATGTCCTGTTCTCCTTGATCACATAAAAAACATATTTGATGGGTGACAAATCACCCACCCTGGTCGGAATTGGATTGCCTTTTTCTCCCGAACTTACCATCTCTTTCTCCTTGGAATAGGGGGTGTTCTTGTAGACCGCGAGTGAATATTGGCCAAGCTGTGTTTCGTTTGGAACGGCTAATTTCTGCAATGTACCTGTAAACAAGCCTCCTATGTACTGAACCTTGTTGCCTGTTACGGCTGCATGTCTTGCTACCAACTCCTTTTTGCTGATCGGGCTTGGACCAAAGGGGTTGGCTTTGGAAGTAATCCCCTTGCCATTGGAAACAAAAATGCTGTTGTTGACTACCTTCACACAGGTAGGATACCATCCGGTAGGGATGAATCCTTTGCTCTTGCTGTTTCCGGGATTGCTTACATCAAAAACTGCCAGACAGTTGTTGTCTGCATTGGCAATGTAGAGGGTCTTGTCATCCTCACTCAGGGCCACACTGTTGGCGGTCGAACCCGTGAGAGATCCGGGAAAGAGGGAAGAATTGAGTGTTTCAACCTCCCTGTTTTTCTCGGTCGAAATAACAGAGACAGAATTGTCATTGGCATTGCTTACAAAGAGAAACAGACCATCATGGGTCATGCAAAGGTCATTCGGATTATCCCCTACCGGGATGTAACCTTTGATCTGCTGTTTTTCTGTATCGTAGATAACTACCTTGTCGCAGCCCCAACAGGTGAGATAGAGTAACTTGTTGTCGTTGGAGAGAATGCAGGCATACCCTTCACCACCCAACATAACTTGATTTTTTATCTTCTTCGCTTTTAAGTCATATACATAGAGTGAATTATTCTCTTTGGTAACGGTATAAAGCAACTGTTTTCTGTCGTCTACCGCGATACCGGCAATCGAAATTTTTTCAGGCCATCGTTTGCCTAAAATGAGGGTATCCCCGGGAACAATTTTTTCGTTTTTGATTTGATACTTCATGATCCAATTGTCATTTCCACCTGAAGCAAACAGGTATTTGCCATCATTGGAAAAGGTTAACCCCAACCAACCTTTGGCAATTACAATCGAATCAAGAACTTGCATTTTTTCGGCATCAATGAGTTGAATGCTCTGGTCACTTTGACCATTGTTTGTAACCGCCAATAGCTTCTTGTCAGGTGAAACAGCGATGTTGAGAGGTAGGTCGCCCAGAGGCAACAACTTCCCTACAGGAGACAGTTTCCAACCATTGGGAAGCGAGACGGATGAAGCTTCTATCTCTTTCAATGTTTGGGCGGATAGTTGAGCCACAAACAACAAGAAAATGAACAGATAAATGAATCGGTTCAGTGCTTTTGATTCGAAAGTTGACATATTAATAAATTAAATTAGTTGCAATTTCACCAGCGTATCTGCCAAAGAATTTCATGCTCATTGGCAGGTCTAAAGTTCGCTATTAGTTTCCAATAATCAAATGAACAATTCAAAAATGGCGCATTACTTGCATTTGATGAAGTTAACGTCGACAACCAAATTATGTTACTACGAAGTTGGGACATGTTCTCATATCTAAGAATGAATATAAATTAATACATGGCCTCCAACAATGCTAAAAATGTATTTCCTTTGAGTGATCATTGGAAATTATAATAATAACAAAAAAATATTAGAATGAAAAAATTATTACTAAACGGTGTATTCTACTTTTTAATGAACTTGAAAAGTGGTAAAAATGGTAACAGATTGATATTTGTTACACCACGAATCCTCCTGATTTTAATTTTATTTGTGATGACTATCGGGACTTCCAATGCTTTGCCAAGTTATGCCAGGCAAACCGGACTATCATGTGCCGCCTGCCATTTTTCATTTCCGGAACTCAACTCCTTCGGGAGGCAATTCAAGATGAACGGCTATGTGCTGACAGGAATGAATACCATTGATGCCAAAGAGGACAGCGACCGGGTAACAAGACTTAAGTTATTGAGCACGTTGCCCTTGTCGGTGATGGTTCAATCTTCTTTCACCCACCTCGCCAAAGATGTAGAGGGGAAACAGAATAATTCTGTTGCATTTCCACAACAATTGAGTGTATTCTATGCCGGCCAGGTAACACCACACATAGGTACTTTTATCCAAATGACCTACAACGGACAGAGTGTTGGAATGGACAATGCCGATGTGCGCTATGCCAACCAGCGCATGATTGGATCAAAAAGCTTGGTTTATGGAGTCACACTAAATAACAATCCTGCTGTCCAGGATGTTTGGAACACTTCACCCGCATGGCGATTCCCTTCTGCAAGCTCCAATGCTTCTGTGAATCCTGCCAAGTCAACGGTCATGGAGCGACTTGGGATGCAGGTCGCCGGACTTGGAGCCTATGGTTTGTACAACAATCTCTTGTTTGCTGAATTGACACTGTACAGGTCCGCCCAACAAGGTGCGGCGAATCCTGCAGATAGTCTGAGTACCATGGTCGTGAATGGTGTCGCTCCCTATTGGCGGGTCGCACTTCAGCATCAATGGGGTCAGAATTATGTTGAGCTGGGTACATTTGGCATAGCACCCAAGTTATACGCCAATGGAATATCGGGGATGATGAATAAAATCACCGATGTTGGGTTCGATTTTCAGTTCGAACGTAGGTTGGCGGTGGGTGCTTTCTCCATGCACGCCTCATTGATCAACGAAAACGAGGTTCGGGATGTGTCCCCCACACAGAGTGACAAGCTTAGTTTTAATTCGTTCAAAGTGGATGGAAATCTTTATCTGAAGAATGGATTGGGTGGTACTTTGGGATATTTCAATACAAAAGGAACTGAAGATGAGAATGTTGGAAGTCTCACCAACAAACCCGACAGCAATGGATTTATCGCACAATTGGAATATCTGCCCTGGTACAACACCAAATTTGCCTTGCAATATGTTGCTTACAACAAATTTGACGGGACTAAAAATAATTACGATGGAAATGGTAGAAATTCACAAAATAACAATAGCTTGTACCTTCTAGTATGGCTTAATTTTTAACTGAAATGTTGATCAAAATGAAAAAGTTTTTTTTGTGTTTAGTTTTTGCAACAGGGATGATTTTAGTTGTTAATCCGGGGATGCTGGAAGCAAAATCACTCCTTCACAGCAAATCAGAATTGGCCGGGATGACATCCATGGCTCCTGAATTGACTTCTGCACCGCAGGACAAAGATTTGGGTATAGGGCCGGTGAAAACAGTTGAACTTGGTCCGATCAATGCCAAAATGGTAGAAGAGGGCAAGACAATTTTCACCAACCAATGTGTCATCTGTCATGATGTTGCTGTCAACAAGCTGGGTCCAGCCTTGAAGGGTGTTACCAAGACCCGCACCCCACAATTCATCATGAATTTGCTTTTGAATCCTGCGCAAATGCAAAAGGACAACGAGACCATCAAGGCCTTGCTGAAGCAGTACAACAATTTGCCCATGCCTGATCCGGCGCTGAACCAGGCCAAAGCCAGGTCCGTGCTTGAATACCTCCGTTCCCTTGCAAAATAGGGTGTAAGTTGTATCTATTAAAAAAAGGACCAAAAGCGATTTTCGCTTTTGGTCCTTTTTTTAATAGATCTTACGAAGGTAGTTATTGCCTTTGCTGCATTCTCTTGGCTCTTTCTTCGGCTTGTGTTTTGCGGAAAGCATCCAATTTGGCGACTTGATCAGGTGTTAAAACTGCTTTCAGTTTGCCGTCAGTTTCAGCTTGCATTTTTGCACGATCTTCACGCATTTTGTCGCGATCAGGAGTACCACCAGCTTCGCGCATTTTGGCGAAAGCGTCGGCCTGAACTTTTTGAGCTTCGGTGAGGATAGGAGTTACTTTTGCAACTTGATCCTTTGTGAGGCTCAAAGCAGTCGTCAGACCATCCAATTCCCTTTTTAGTCTTTCTTCAGGAGTGCCGCCACCACCTGGTTGAGCAAAGCTTGTACCTAAACTAAAAATAGCTACCAAAACAACCAATAATAATTTTTTCATACCAAAAATTTTTAAGTTTGACTCTTTGACATTTTTAACTCAGAAAGGTTTAACGGGTTTCGATTATTTACAATTGAGAAACGCCGGTGATGCTGATAATGGACCCGTTGGGTGTCAAATTAGTGCTTTTGCAAGAGTTCCAACATCTTTCGATCCAATTTCTGGCCATTCCAATCTTCATAATTCACATCTTTACGACCCGAATTCAGAATGCCAAAGTCTCCTTTGAAATTCCAGAACGCCCAACCTATGCCATGTTCCGTTAAGACATCCAGCACATCGCCGATCCACGAAAGAAAGACTTCGTGTGGCGTGTCCCGCCAACATCCGCACTCTCCGCAATGAACACCCACCCCTTGTTCAACGAGTTCGATCCAGGGTTTGTAAAACTCCTCGAGACTTTTCCTGCTGTACGTCTTACCACGGATTGTACCGGGCCATGCGGGAAGAGGGGCATCCTCAGGATTTTTCCAGACCCAAGGTGCCCTGTAGTGAGAAACATCCCCTGGGAAATAGCCTCTGCAGCTTTGCGCTACTTTCAAGTCGGTTAATTCAGGAGTCACATTGCCCCCTCCATTGTTGCCATCTGCAAGTATCAAACGATCAGGATTGTGAGCCAGGATGGCTGTCTGACAGCCGAGTACGATTTTTCTGTAAAGATCCCCCGGAACAGCCTTCTTCTTACTGAACTGATCGTTCATGTCATCGCGGTAGCAAGGTTCATTGATCAGGTCAAAACTCAGCTTCTCTCCTGAGATGTTCTTAAATCTTTTGGCCCACATCCCCCAGTGAAGGTAAAGCGCCGATTGTGCAGCCTCATCTTTCCATAGGTTATACGGTTCATTAAACCCTGCATTGATGCAAAAGCCTGGCACGCGATGCAGGTTAAGACTCGCATGCATTTTGTATTTATGGGCCAGATAAACCAGTTTCTCAATCTCCTCAATGGATTGTTCATTGAAGTTAAGTACTTCGTCAGGTGTGATTTTCCTTTCCTTGTCAATCGTGCCATCAAAATCGAGATAACATGGATATTGAACCGGAATGCGCACGAAATCAAACCCCCAGTCCGACATCGATTTAAAATCTTCCTCATTTGATTTTTCATTGACATTTTGCCGATGGTATTTCAATGGTCTGGAAGTATAGAAGTCGAGCAGATTGAACCCGCGCCAACGGGGTAATTTGTTCCTGATTGGTTCGTTCGACGAAAATCCGAAGGCCGAGACCGGTCCTGAAAGCCCAAGCAAGGCACTACTTGCAGCAGCTAATTTGACAAATGAGCGACGATCTACCATAGAAATGTTTGGGCTTAAAGATTTTGTCCGTACGACCATCCTTCGCGCATGGGTTCCTTGAGGAAGACATCCATCTCGGGATGGTTGGTGACTTTCATGTTCTTTGCATCATATTCAATGCGTGTGTTAAACCTCTGTGCCAGTACGCCTGTGAGCGCCATCTCTACCAATTGGGTGGCATAATCAAAATTGGAGCCGGGTATTTTACCATTTTTGATGGCATCCACCCATTCGCGTTGTGGATTTTCCTCGAAAGTACGTGGAATCGTTTTAGCCGGCAATTGGCTTTTGTAGGCTTCCCATTCGGGCATCTTCATCAGCAACCTAGGGTCGTTGGGCCTGCCGCCGGTAACGAGACACTGCTTGTCTCCTACCATGATCATGCCGCTGCCCTGCAATTTCTCGACGTTCCATTCCGGCCTTATTTCAGGTTTGAGTCCGCCTTCGTACCAATGCATTTTGACAGGAGGTTTGTTGCCTCTGGAAGGGAAATCCCATCTGATGATGGCCTGATCTGAGACAAATCCGTTGTCGGGAACTGGCGTCTTGAACTCTGCCTCTACAACATCCGGCATGCCCAGATCCAACGTCCAAAATGGTGCGTCGAGTGTATGGCAGCACCAGTCGCCCAATTCTCCATTGCCAAAATCAAACCAACTTCTCCAGGTTTTAGGGGCATAAACCCCATTGTATGGACGGAAGGCTGCAGGTCCGAGCCAAAGGTCCCAATCGAATGTGGCAGGAACCGGTTGTGCCATTGGCGGAAAACTCGCCGGTTTGTTAAAATATTTGTCCGGTCCAAAGGTCGGCCCGTCAAACCATGC
Organism: uncultured Tangfeifania sp.; assembly: GCA_964528535.1. Taxonomy (GTDB): domain Bacteria; phylum Bacteroidota; class Bacteroidia; order Bacteroidales; family Prolixibacteraceae; genus CAINVV01. The sequence goes on from CAZGSQ010000119.1 coordinate 11,268, forward strand.
AATTACTTCAGTGACATTGCCCAACAAACCGGCTTCGTACCACTCCTTAATCAATCTGATCCCGTTGGTTGCATGACCCTGGTTGGCCATTTGAGTCACAACACCATATTTTTTGGCCGCTTTTTTCAGATCGGAAGAGCACACGTCTGAACTCCAGTCACCTGAAGCTATCT
>CAZGSQ010000120.1:0-11424 GCA_964528535.1 uncultured Tangfeifania sp.
CTATAGTTTTGTACTTATCGTCTTTTTGAAGGATCCTCGCACAAAGGCTCCTGTAACCAGGAAGGCCAAATTTGGAGATGGTTGGCAGTCTGTGAAAAATAGTCTGGGCATGTTGTTTGGCACAATGAGTTTCTGGATTGTTCTCTTCTACTTTACGGCTCCAAGTTTTCCCGGGTGGGCCGTCAAAAACTGGATACCTACACTATTCGCTTCAACGCTGGGTCTTGATATGTCTGTAGCAGGTCCACTGGCGACCATCACCATCGCCGGAACCTCGCTGGTGAGTGTGATCCTGGGAGGTCTTTTGGCCGATCGTTGGATGAAGGTAAACCTGAAGGGTCGCATTTATACGGGTGTGATTGGGCTGAGCCTGATGGTCCCGGCACTTGTATTGCTTGGATATGGAACCGGATATGTTGGCGTCCTGGGTGGAGCTGTTCTGTTTGGAATGGGCTTCGGCATCTTCGATGCCAACAGCATGCCGATTCTTTGCCAGTTTGTTTCACCACGACACCGCGCTGCGGGTTACGGGTTGATGAACATGGCGGGTATCTCGGCCGGCGCGGTGGTCACCATCTTTTTGGGTAAATCAACCGATGCAGGAAGTCTGGGTCCTGATATCGCATTTCTGGCAATTCCGGTGGTGTTGGCTATCATCCTGCAGTTAACAGTATTAAAACCGAAATTTGCAGATAAATTGGAAGATTAACATTTGAGCCATGCACAAGCCTCTAACCCTTTCGAATATTCTTTGCTTCCTACTGATAACATTACTTTGCAATAGTGCCGAAGCAAATGATCCTGCAACAGATATTTCTAAAATTGACAGGTCTCATCAGGTTGTTCCAGTTCGGGTAACTGCCATGAATGGGCGCCACAACCAACTGTTGTACTTTACTTCGACTTCCTTGCTCAAGGATGACAGACATCTGATGATGATCAGCGACCTCGAAGGCAATCCCAATATATTCATGCGGGATATACTGACAGGCAAGGAGATACAGTTGAGTCACAATACCGATGGATTTTTGAAATCGTATGTTTATTTTGATGGCAAACCCTACCGGGGATTCGGGAAAGCAAGTGTTAGTGTCGACAATGCCCACGGTCTGGTTTATTACCTGCAAGGAAGAAATATTATGGTGGCTGACACGCTCGGGCACGAACGTATTCTGGCGCAATATCCTGAAGGTCAGATGACTGCTTTTACCCATGTTTCGGCCGATGGCACAAAAATATGCGTTCCTACCACCGATGCCCGGGCCCTCGATGGGGATCATATCCTGACGGGAAAGCCTGCCTACAACATCGACCAGAGGGTCAGGGAAGAGAAATTGTCTTCCTGGCTTCGGGTTTACGATACCAATACCGGTAAGGAAATCTTGAGCGAACGTGTTCCGGAGGCGTGGATCACACATGTGCAATTTTCCCCTGTCAATTCAGATCTTATTCTTTACAACAACGAATGGCCTTCTGATTGTGGCATACGCCGGATTTGGCTTTGGGACGGAAAGAGGCACCACCGCATGAGAGATGAGGCAGAGGGCAGGAGTCGTTCCGATTGGACCTGCCACGAGATGTGGGAAAGAGACGGAAAAGCGGTCATCTACCACGGCGAATACAAGAATGGGCCGGCTTATGTTGGTCGGGTCAACACCGATGGCGGCAACAGGATCGAGATTCCGCTGCCTGAAGGTTGGAAACGTTACGGACATTTTACTGAAGGAGGATCCGGGATGCTGGTGACGGACGGATATTACACGGAGCCGGATGATAACCTGATGCCAAATGCTCCCAAAAGCGGTCTTTGGATCTGTTTCCTGAAGGTCGACTGGGGAAAGAAACAGCTTACCTGGATTCCTCTGTGCCGCAATGGTTCATCCTGGCACTCGCAGGACGAGCATCCCCACCCTATTTTCAACCATGCTTCGAATGCTATTTTCTTTACTTCAGACAAGGATGGGAAAAGGGCAATATACAAGGTGGCGGTGCCTGTCACAAAGCCGTTCTGAGGTTTGCTTTCAAACGACGGAACAAATTAAGCGTATTCAAACCCTATTAAAGATTAAGCCATGAGACTACTTATTTCAATTTTATTGCTTGCAATTTCCCAGTTTTCTATAGGACAAACCAGTAAATTCGGAACCTATTACGATCAGCGTAAATCTCTTTTCGAAATCCTTCCGGATACGAAAAATGAGATTGTCTTTTTAGGGAACAGCATCACCGATGGATCGGAATGGTGCGAGCTATTGCAGAATCCCCGTGCCAAAAACAGGGGCATCAGCGGTGATACCAGCGAAGGGGTACTCTTTCGTTTGTACCAGGTTACCAGGGCTCAGCCGGCCAAGATCTTTTTGTTGATCGGGATCAATGACCTGTCCAAAAACATCTCACCCGATACTGTATATGTCAATATTTGCAAGATCGTCTCTGTTATTCGCACAAAATCGCCGAAGACCAAAGTTTATGTTCAGAGTATTTTCCCGGTTAACAATACCTTTAAGACCTTTTCCGGTCATACCAGCCGAACGCCCCAGGTGAAGGATCTCAATGACAAGCTGAAGGGAATCTGCCCGCGACTGGGCGCCACCTATGTAGATTTGTTCTCCGTGCTGAAGAATCCAAATGACGATCTGCTCAACCCGATGTACACAAATGACGGACTTCACCTGTTGGGAGAAGGGTACAAGGCATGGGCGGCTGCGATCAAGCCGTATCTTTAAGATCTGAGTGATGAGTGATGAGTTGAAAGTGATCGCTTCACTCCTCACTCCTCACTCAATTCAGTGGCATACAAGTAAACTTGGCATTGAAAGCCAGTTTGGCGGTAAGTGTAAGTGGCGCGGCATTGGTGGTTCCGCTGACTGTAAATGTGAGCTGTCTGTCGGCAACGACCCTGGCTTGCACCTGATCCAGCTGCGCCTGAATCGCTGGGGTGATTACCGGAGTAAATGGATTGTTGTTCGTGGCCGTGATGTTTGTCTTGGAAAATACTGGTCCGGAAATACCTGAAACAAATAGATCCAAGGTCAAGACCTCCTCGGTGCCATTCAGTGTTGCGATGGCAATGGATACTCCTGTCAGGTCCACAGACTTGATCTTGTTGATGTAGGAGGTCATATCAACGTTTTCTGCGACCAGCAAAATTTTGTCGGCTGTGAAACTGTAGACGGTACCTGCCTTGTCGTTTAGACCGGCACTCTTGGTAACGGAAACTGAAATCGGCACATCGACCTTCAGGGTGGTGTTGATAGGAACCGTTATGGCCTCTTTGATTTTACTGCAGGAAGAGAGCATTAAAACGGCTACCACAAGGAGCATTAGTTCTTTTTTCATCGGACGGTAATTTAGATTAAATCGGCACAAAAAAAATTGACTATTGACCAACAAATAGTTAGGATAAATCTTTTTAAATTTAGTAACAAATAGTGAATGTTGTTACCAACGATTTTTGTTTTATTTTGGATTCATGGGTTGGCCATATAAGATCCATAGACCACCTGTTTAGGCGCTTCCGGCTGGATGGGAAAAGGGAATCAATTTTGGATATTAAACCAAATTTGATTCCCCTTTTTGTTTGTTTGCCGGAAAGGAAGAGAAACTGATAGGATGTTGCCGAACCTATGTTGAATTAATTTGCGTTGATGTAATTCACGATCCAGTCGCCTACCGCCGAAGTTGTGAGGGCATTGGATTTGTCGTCGGTAAGGTCTTCGGTTACCGCCCCGGCTTCCAGGGAGGCTTCAACGGCTTTCCTGATAAGGGCAGCCTCCTGGTTCAGCTGGTAGGCATACTCAAACATCATGGCTGCTGAGAGGATGGTGGCGCAGGGATTCGCGATGTTTTTGCCGGCTGCCTGCGGGTAGGAGCCGTGAATTGGTTCAAAAACAGAGGTGTGAATGCCGATGGATGCAGAAGGAAGCATGCCGAGTGAACCAGCAATGACACTGGCTTCATCTGTCAAAATATCCCCGAACAAATTTTCTGTCACCATCACATCGAAACGTTTTGGCCATTGGATGATCTGCATGGCTGCATTGTCGACGAACATGTAATCCACAACAACTTCAGGGTACTGAGGTTCCATCTCCTTGGAGATCTGTCGCCAAAGGCGGGAAGTCGCCAAAACATTGGCCTTGTCGACCACTGTGAGCCTCTTCTTGCGTTTCATGGCAAACTCGAAGGCCAACTTCAATATCCGCTCTACCTCCATGCGTGTGTAGATGCAGGTGTCGTAGGCGGTGTCACCATTTTCGCTGCGGCCCTGTGGTTGACCGAAATAGAGTCCCCCGGTGAGCTCGCGGATGGTAACGAAATCGGCACCTTCGACGCGCTCGGTCTTCAATGGTGATTTGTCGAGCAGGGAAGGGAAGATGATCAACGGTCGGATGTTGGCGTAGAGTCCAAGCTTTTTGCGCATGGCCAGCAAACCCTGCTCGGGACGAACTTTGGCGGACGGATCGTTGTCGAACCTGGGGTGTCCGATGGCTCCGAAAAGGACTGCATCTGATTGCATGCAAAGTTCGTGGGTGGCGTCGGGGTAGGGGTTCCCGGTCGCATCAATGGCCACGGCGCCAACAAGAGCCTCCTTGGTATGAAGTTCGTGACCGAATTTTTTTGCGACTGCCTCCGTCACTCTCAAGGCTTGTGCAACAATCTCAGGCCCGATTCCGTCTCCGGCCAACACTGCGATGTTTAATTTCATGCTATAATAATTTGATTTTTAAAGGTAGTATGGAACTCCATGTTGATGAAATTATTATCATTCTCTTGGATGTTGTGAAGCAACATGTTCGTTTCATTTGTTCGTGATATTAAAATTTCATGTATCAAATTCACTCTTCACTCAATAGACTTGTCCGTCACTCTCGAGGATGTTCAGCATCTTGATGGTTGCCTTGATGGCTGCCGCGGTCTGGTCGGGATCGAGCCCGCGGGTCTTGAACTCACGGCCCAGGTCCCAGGTGATTAAAGTTTCGACCAAGGCATCAGTCTTTCCACCAGGAGGTATGGTAACGGTATAATTGATGAGCGAAGGAAGCTGTTTGTGCTGTTTGTGGTAGATCTTGTGCAATGCATTCATGAAAGCATCGTACTGACCATCGCCCGAGCCGGCCTCTTCGTACAGTTCACCATTCATCTCGATGCAGACAGTAGCCATGGGCCTCAGTCCAAGTGCGTGGGATATGGCGTAGTTTTTGAGCGTGATTCTTTCGAAGATCGATTCGCTCTTCAACACATCCGACAGGATGTAGGGAAGGTCTTCGGAAGTCACAGACTCTTTTTTATCTGCCAGCTCAATGACCTTGTCTGTCACCTTTTTGAGGTTTTCGGGATCGAGACGTATGCCCATCTCTTCCAGGTTTTTGGCGATGTTTGCCTTTCCGGAGGTCTTGCCGAGTGCATACTTCCGGGTACGGCCGAATCGTTCGGGCAGCAGATCGTTGTAATAGAGGTTGTCTTTGTTGTCGCCATCGGCATGAATGCCACTGCATTGCGTGAACACATTTTCGCCAATGATGGGTTTGTTGCTTGAAATATGGATGCCTGAGAAGGTCTCCACCAACCGGCTCACCATGTTTAGTTTGTGCTCGTTGATCGAATTGGCCATTTTGAGGTGGTCGTTCAGCAAGGCTACCACACTCGACAAAGGAGCATTGCCGGCCCGTTCGCCCAATCCGTTGATGGTGGTATGGATGGTTTTGATACCGGCGCGGAGGGCCGAATCGACATTGGCAACAGCCAAATCGTAGTCGTTGTGGGCGTGGAAATCGAAACTGATGGTTGGAAAATCCCGAATCATGGTTGAACAAAATGCGAATGTTTCAGTCGGATTGAGGATGCCCAGGGTATCGGGCAGCATCATCCTTTTGATGGGTTCATTCTTGAGTCCTTCTAACATAAAATGTACATAATCAGGAGAGTTACGCATGCCATTTGACCAATCTTCGAGGTAGAGATTGACAGAAATGTGCATCTCGCTGGCGAGTGCAATCGATTTTTTGATGTCCGCCAGATGCTGTTCCGGACTCTTCTTCAATTGCTGCGTCACATGTCTGAGCGAACCTTTGGCCAGAAGGTTGATTACTTTGCCGCCAGCACGGGAGATCCATTCGAGGGAGGTGGTCCCATCCACGAATCCAAGAATTTCAATTTTGTCATGATAAATGGTTCCATTGGCCCATTCCATTACCTTGCTGGCACCAAGCATCTCGCCATCAGAAACCCTTGCGGAGGCAATTTCAAGGTAATCGACCTTGACCTCCTCCAGCAGAATCTTAGCTATGTTCAGCTTCTCGGATTCAGAAAATGAGACACCTGAGGTCTGTTCGCCATCCCTCAGCGTGGTATCCATGATGTAAATTTTATGCTTCATCGAAACAGTTGACTTTGTAAGTGAAAAATGAAAAGTGAAAAATGAAAGGTGAAAAGTGAAGCATGTAGAAGACTGATTTTCAATTTTTTACTTTTCATTTTTCATTTTTCATTCAATTCGAAGGCTTCGATCTCTTTCTTGAGACTAAGGAGGTAATCAATATCGTCGTATCCTTTCAGGAGGCACTCTTTCTTGTAAGGATTGATGTCAAATGAAACTTCCGTGGAGATGCTTGAATTCCTGATGGTCTGGCTTTGAAGGTCAACTTCAAAAAGAGCGGAGGGATCATTCCCGATGGTGGCCAACATTTCTGACAGAAAAGACTCCGGAACCTGAACAGGCAACAGGCCGTTGTTAAGGACATTACCCTTAAAAATATCGGCAAAAAAGCTGGAAACTACGACCCTGAATCCATAGTCATAAACCGACCAGGCGGCATGCTCGCGGCTCGAGCCACTGCCAAAATTCTTACCGGCCACCAGTATGGTGCCCGAATATTTTGGATCGTTCAGGACGAAATCGGGATTGGGTTTCCCATCTTTCCCGTATCGCCAGTCGCGGAACAGATTGTCGCCGAATCCTTTGCGCTCAACGGCTTTTAAAAATCGAGCCGGAATAATTTGGTCAGTATCCACATTCTCAATCGGAAGCGGAACTGCGCTACTAACTATTTTATTGAATTTTTCAATGGCCATTCTAATGTCTTGCTATTTAATTATAAAATTGTGCCTGTAGAGACGTTGCATGCAACGTCTCTACAATTTATGCCCTTGGATCCGAAATCACCCCATTTACGGCCGCAGCAGCGGCTACCAAAGGACTTGCAAGCATGGTGCGTGCTCCAGGTCCCTGGCGACCTTCAAAGTTGCGGTTGGAGGTGGATACGGCGTATTTACCTTCCGGAATTTTGTCGTCGTTCATGGCCAAACAGGCCGAGCATCCGGGCTGACGCAGGGCAAAGCCTGCCGATTCCATGATCTCAACCAGACCTTCTTCGCGGATCTGCTTTTCTACTTGTTTGGAGCCGGGTACTATCCATGCTGTGACCCATGAGGCTTTCTGTTTCCCCTTGATGTAGTCGGCAAAAAGCCGGAAGTCTTCGATCCTGCCATTTGTACAGCTTCCAATGAAAACATAGTCGATTTTTTTGCCCTTTAGTTGCTCGCCTGGCCTGAATCCCATGTAATCGAGGGATTTCAGGAAGGTGGCACGGTCGCTGCCCGTAAGCTCATCCCCGGTAGGAATTGAACCTTCAACCCCAATACCCATGCCGGGATTGGTGCCATAGGTGATCATCGGCGTAATATCGGCAGCATTGTAGGAGTATTCGGTGTCGAAAACGGCGTTATCATCTGTCTTAAGTCGCTTCCATTCTGCCAATTTCACCTCCCAGGCGGCTCCTTTCGGGGCCTCTTCCCGTCCTTTGAGGTAGGCAAAAGTCGTTTCGTCAGGTGCGATCATTCCGCCACGGGCACCACATTCGATGCTCATGTTACAAAGTGTCATCCTTGCTTCCATGGAAAGTGATCGGATGGCTGATCCGGCAAACTCTACAAAATGACCGGTACCACCTGAAGTTGAGATCTTGGCGATGACATACAGGGCAATGTCTTTGGAGGTGACATTTTTTCCCAATTTCCCTTCGACATTGATGCGCATCTTCTTAGGTTTTGGCTGAAGAATGCATTGACTGGCAAAGACCATTTCCACTTCACTGGTACCAATTCCAAAAGCAATGGCGCCAAATGCACCGTGCGTAGAGGTGTGACTGTCACCACACACAATCGTCATTCCAGGCTGGGTGATTCCAAGCTCTGGTCCGATGATGTGGACGATTCCGTGCCATTTGTGGCTCAATCCGTACATTGGGATGTTGTGCCGGAGACAATTGGCGGTGAGTGTCTCCACCTGTTTGCGCGAGAGCTCCTCCCGGATGGGAAGGTGCTGTTCGATGGTGGGAACATTGTGATCGGGCGTGGCTACTGTATTCTGCGGCCTAAAAACTGTCAATCCACGGCTTTCCAATCCTGAAAAGGCAACCGGACTGGTTACTTCGTGGATAAAATGCCTGTCGATGTATAGGACTGAAGGACCACCCTCAATCTTGTTCACCACATGGGAATCCCATATCTTGTCAAATAATGTTGTTGCTTCCAAAGTTTAACTATTTTAAATTTTCGATTCTGTCCCTGAGCCGGTTCGATACTTCAATCAATACCATTCATCACTCATCATTCTTACGTTATTTTACGTCAGAAGCCATTTCACTGTTTCCGATTTTGTTGATGGCATCAATAAATGCTTCAACAGAGGCCGTAATTATATCCGTATTTGCGCCAAACCCATTGAAAATATTGCCTTCATGGTCTACCTGCATGTGCACTTTTCCTACGTCATCGCTGCCTTTGTTGATGGCCTGAATCAGGAATTCCTGAAGGGTCACTTTGCGGTGGATAATGGCCTTTACGGCTTTGATGGCAGCATCTACGGGTCCGTTGCCTGATTCGGTGGCAGTGAACTTCTCCCCGGCAATGTCGAGTCGCAAGGTAGCCATCGGGATCAGATTTTTGCCTGTTACTACCTGCAAAAAGTCCAGTTTGATGCGGCGTTCATTGCCGCCGCGTTCTCCGACCAGGACAAGCAAGTCGTCCTCTTTGATGTCTTTTTTCTTGTCGGCAAGGAGCAGGAATTCCTGGTAAACCTCATCCAATTTGTCTTTGTCGAGTTTGACACCCAACATATCCAGATGATGGTTGAGGGCGGCACGGCCGCTTCTGGCGGTCAGTACGATGGAGGATTCGTTGATTCCAACTTCAACGGGGTCTATGATTTCGTAGTTTTCACGATTTTTCAACACACCGTCCTGGTGAATACCACTCGAATGGGCAAAGGCGTTTCTTCCGACAATGGCTTTGTTTGGCTGAACAGGCATGTTCATCAAATTCGAGACGAGTTTGCTGGTGTGGTAGATATTTTTGGTGTTGATGTTGGTGTACAGATTAAGTTCCTTGTGGGAGCGAAGAATCATCACCACCTCCTCCAGGGAGGTATTGCCGGCGCGTTCACCTATTCCATTGATAGTGACCTCCACCTGACGTGCCCCGTTCATTACCCCGGCGATGGTATTGGCCGTGGCCATTCCAAGATCGTTGTGGCAATGTGTGGAAATGATGGCTTTGTGGATGTTTGGAACATTCTCCATGAGGAATTTGATTTTCTCACCAAATTCGGAAGGAAGACAATATCCGGTCGTATCCGGGATGTTGACAACCGTTGCACCTGCTTTGATGACGGCTTCAACCACCCTGGCAAGGTAAACATTGTCGGAACGGCCGGCATCTTCCGCATAGAATTCTACATCCTCGACAAACCTCTTGGCATATTTGACAGCCCTGACAGCCCGCTCCAGAATCTCTTCCGGATTGGAGTTGAGTTTGGAGACAATGTGGTAAGGAGATGTTCCGATTCCAGTATGGATTCTTCCTCTTTTGGCATATTTCAACGACTCAGCAGCCACTTCAATGTCCTTCTCCACAGCCCGTGTCAGCGCGCAAATTGTTGGCCAGGTCACCGCCTTGGAGATTTCGACCACCGATTTAAAGTCGCCCGGACTCGAGATCGGAAAGCCTGCTTCGATCACATCCACCCCGAGTTGCTCCAGTACCTTGGCCACCTCAATCTTCTCGATTGTATTCAACTGGCATCCGGGTACCTGTTCGCCATCACGCAGGGTGGTATCGAAAATATATACTCTATTGTCCATTGGTTCTAATTTATAAATTGTTAAAATGAAACGAACATGTTGCTTCACAACATCCAAGAGAATGATACTAATTTCATCAACATGGAGTTCTATACTACCTTTAAAAATCAAATTATTATAGTATGAAAACCGCTATTGCTACCAGTGAAAAAACCTGTCCCCCCTTTGATAAGCTCAGGGACCGTAATTTACATTTGAAGCTTTTGGACTTCGGCAAGCTCAGTCTCTAAATCCTCCAGTCTCCCAGTCTTAGTTATTCTCCGGTCTCAGCTTCCGAACTGCTGCACCGGCAACCCACATCTCAGATTCCCTTAGTTCTTTCAACTCTTCCTCCAGTTTGACTCTGTAATCTTCTTTGCTGTTGGAGTCGATGGAGCGCTGAGCTTCATTTCCAGCGGCCACTTCATTGTAAAGTTCGGTGAATACAGGAAGAGAAGCATCCCTGAATTTTTTCCACCAGTCCAATGCTCCGCGTTGGGCCGTTGTGGAACAGTTGGCGTACATCCAGTCCATGCCATTTTCTGCTACCAATGGCATCAGGCTCTGGGTCAGCTCTTCGACAGTTTCGTTGAAAGCTTCCGATGGAGAGTGTCCATTTTTGCGAAGTACTTCATACTGAGCTGCAAATATTCCCTGGATGGCACCCATCAATGTGCCACGTTCTCCTGTTAAGTCAGAGTAGACCTCTTTCTTGAAAGTTGTTTCAAACAAGTACCCTGAACCTACGCCAATCCCAAGTGCAACGACTCTGTCCCAGGCTTTTCCGGTAGCGTCCTGGAAGATGGCATAGCTGGAGTTGAGTCCGCGTCCCTGAAGAAACATCCTGCGAAGGCTGGTGCCTGAGCCTTTTGGAGCCACGAGGATTACATCAACATCGGAAGGAGGAACAATGCCTGTACGCTCCTTGTAGGTGATACCGAAACCGTGGGAGAAGTAAAGCGCTTTACCGGGAGTCAGGTGTTTTTGAATGGTAGGCCAAAGTGTGATCTGACCTGCGTCAGACAGCAGAAACTGTAGTATGGTACCTCTTTCGCATGCTTCTTCGATCTCGAAAAGGGTCTCCCCGGGTACCCAGCCGTCGGCAATGGCTTTGTCCCACGTTTTGGATGCTTTGCGCTGACCAATGATCACGTTGAATCCGTTGTCGCGGAGGTTGAGCGACTGTCCCGGACCCTGGACTCCATAGCCAATGATGGCGATGGTCTCATTTTTCAATACTTCCTGTGCTTTTGCCAATGGAAACTCTTCGCGGGTTACCACATTCTCTTCTGTTCCTCCAAAA
>CAZGSQ010000121.1:0-11369 GCA_964528535.1 uncultured Tangfeifania sp.
ACACGGCTCTGAACACTCTTTCCCTACACGACGCTCTTCCGATCTGGGCAGCCAATGCAATTGTGTGGGGACAGAGCCACGAAGGTGGCTGGAACTACATGATTGATTTCGCCGGCGATCGCTCCTTGAAGCAATGGTACAATACCATCGGCAAGAATGGTTGGAGACTGGAGGAGTTTCACCATTACTACGGCAATTCGACCTTCGACGATGACATCACCTTTGATGCTGCACGCTTCCTGCTTAGGATGTACCTCGAAAAATTGGATCCGGCCTACAAGCCCGCCCTCGACAAGGCCATCGATTTTATCATCCAAAGCCAGTATCCCATTGGAGGTTGGCCACAGCGTTTTCCCTTGAAATATGACTTCAACAAGGATGGACACGCCGATTACACCTCTTACTATACCTTCAACGACGATGTTATCTGGGAAAACATCCATTTTTTGATCCAATGTTACCAGGTTTTGGGCGATGAGAGGTTTCTCGACCCGATCCGCCGTGGCATGAATTTTTACCTTACCTCGCAGGATGCCTGCGGTGCCTGGGGATTTCAAATGAACCTCAACATGGAGACTGCAGGTGCGAGAACCTACGAACCTGCCGCTTTTATGCCTGCTCCAACCTTTACGAATGCAATGTTGTTGCTTAAGTTTTACCAGTACACAGGCGATAGAAAATTTTTGGTTCATGTACCGGATGCCATCAAATGGCTGGAGGCCACCCAACTGCCAGTTAGCGAAATGGAGGGCGGTCGTACCCATCCTACCTTCGTGGAAATAGGTACCAACAAGGCGCTTTACGTGCACCGCAAGGGTTCCAATGTAAAGTACGGATACTACTACACCGATTACAACATCGACCACCTGCTCGGTCATTACAATGGAAGACGTCATGTGCCCGTTGCGGAGTTGAAGGAAGCCTACAGCAAAATTTCCAAATTGTCGCCGGAAGAAGCCACCAAAGACTCTCCAATAAAACCGGAGCAGTTTTCCGGTGCCGGAATACCGCAATCCTTTTATGACCTGAATCGGGATGCAATTGGTACAGTTCCCAAAGAGCAGGAGTTGAAGGAGATCATGCAAGCGCTCGACAAGGAGGGACGGTGGTTGGTCAAACATGCTGCCATCAGCCATCCTTACATCGGGGATGGTCAGAAACAGGAGCCGACCGATCAGTACCAATCGACGAATGTCGGCGATGAAACGGATACCTCCCCCTACCGGGATCCCTCCGACCAGGATTATCTTTCCACCGGCGAATACATCAAAAACATGAATTTGCTGATGGGTTACATCCGCTCGGTGAATGTATTGGGAAACAATGCAAAAACTGGTAAATAAGTAGTAGTTCATTGCTTGCTCAATTCTGGATGGAGACTGGTGCGGAAACCACCTTTGCCGCTCCCGATAGGGCGCGAATAGTTTAAGTTAATCTATGAAAATAAAAAAATATGCCAGGTTTTTTTTTACCGCGGTAGCCACATCCCTGATTTTATTTAATCCGGCATTTGGCAAAGAGAAGAGCAAAATGGCACCGGTTGCAGGCGGTAATTGTTACAGAAATCCGGTTCTCGGAGGCGATTATCCAGATCCTTCCGTGCTGAGGGTAGGAGCGGATTATTACATGACCCACTCTTCTTTCGAATACCTCCCGGGTCTGCTCGTGTGGCACTCTAAAGATCTGATTCATTGGGAGCGAATCGGTTTTGCGCTGCATGACTATGTAGGTTCAGTCTGGGCGCCCGACCTGGTCAGATATGGCGACAAATATTACATCTACTTCCCGGCAGGAAAAAAGAATTGGGTGGTTACTGCCTCCTCTCCTGCAGGACCGTGGTCTGCCCCGGTTGATCTGAATCTGCAGGGATTTATAGATCCTGGTCATTTGGCGGACGAAGCAGGAAACCGTTACCTCTACCTCTCCAATGGGTATACTGTCAAAATAGCCAAAGATGGACTTTCCGCCATTGGCGAACCTGTTTTATCTTACACCGGATGGCAATTCCCCAAAGATTGGAGTACCGAATGTTTTTGCCTCGAATCGCCTAAATCAACAGTGAAGGATGGATATTTTTACCAAACAGTGGCAGAGGGCGGAACAGCCGGTCCGGCCACTGCACACATGGTTGTCTCGGCACGTTCAAAATCGCCTTTTGGACCGTGGGAAAACTCGCCCTACAACCCAATCGTGCATACGGTCAACCGAAACGAACAATGGTGGTGCCAGGGCCATGGAACACTTGTCGACGATGTGAAGGGCAACTGGTGGATCATGTTCCACAGTTACGAAAAGCATTTTCAGACCCTTGGACGTCAAACACTGATGCTGCCGGTCGAATGGACCAAAGATCACTGGTTCAGAGTAAAAGAAGCCGTAAAAAGCGGTGATTCCATTCCTGTGCCGGCAGGCCACCAGGCCATTCCGGCCAATCAGCTCTCGGATGATTTCAGTTCAGGTGAGTTGGGACTGCAATGGCAGTTCTACAAGCAATATTCACCAGGCCGGTATGCACTGAAGGAGGGAAAATTGCTTCTAAAGGCAGAAGGAAACTCCTTTGCCAACAGTGCTCCTTTGCTTGTCAATGCAGCCGATAAAAAATATGAAATTCAGGTTGAATATACACTTGAACCGGGCACGACTGCCGGATTGTGCCTCTTTTACAACGAACAGGGAAACCTCCGCATTGCTGTTGATACCGAGAAATTTACGGTATTCAACCAGCAGAATTCAAAAATCAGGGCTAAAAATGAAATTGGAAACCATGGTTTCCTGCGCATCCTGAACGATGAAAATGAAATAAGCTTCTATTTTGGCGACGACGGTATGGTTTGGAACAGGCTCGAACGAACCATCGACGCCACCGGCTTTAACCACAATGTCTTTGGTGGTTTCATGAGCCTTCGGGCAGGGCTTTTTGCCTTTGGTGCTGGAACCGTGCGTTTCGGTAAATTTGTATACAGAAAATTGTAATTTGTCAGTCAGTAAGATACAGGTGATGAAACAAAAAAAATGGAGGGTCATTGTCACGTTACTGTTGGTTTGGATCTCGCCTATGGCACTCTTCTCCCATTTTGATACGACGCCCAATTCGCCGGTACAAATCTCCAAAGAGGGAAAGCTAAGCTACAAGGCAGCACCCAATGGCGACAGGGTTCCCGATTTTTCCTTCTGTGGGTACCACTCCTCCGAAATACCCATCCCGGATGTGCCTGTGAAGGTGATCGTTCACGAGAAGACCGGGGATGCTACGACCCGAATTCAGTCGGCCATCGATTTTGTTTCGGCATTGCCCCCCAATCGTCAAGGTTTTAGGGGTGCCGTGCTGTTGGGAAAGGGTAATTTTGAAATCTCCGGTACTTTGACCATCCGGGCATCCGGTGTCGTGCTCAGGGGCAGTGGTTGTCAAACCGATGGCACAACTTTGGCAGGTACCGGTTGCGACAGGGAAACGCTCGTCAGAATTTTTGGAGTCAACAACAAAACAACCGGGTTGACTGTCAGGTTGTCGGATAAATATTTTCCTGTTAATACGACTGTCCTTACTTTTGGCTCGGGCCATCCCTTTAAAGTTGGCGACCTGGTGGTGGTCAACCGTCCCTCTGCCAAAAACTGGATCGAGAAGTTGGGTGCCGACAAGATCGGAATCTATGTGGATTATACCCTGACCAAATGGGAACCGGGTGATTTTGACCAAAATTGGAACCGTCAGGTAGTGGCCGTTACCCCTGAATCCATCACCCTCGATGTTCCCCTGACAGATGCGCTCGATCCTCAGTTTGGTGGCGGTTCTGTGGCAAAATACAGTTGGAATGGTAGAATTGAGCAGGTAGGTATCGAAAATCTTAGGTGCATCTCCACTTTTGATGCCTCGAACGAAAAGGATGAAAACCACCGCTGGATGGCCATTACGATGGACAATATCTCCAATTCATGGGTCAGGAGGGTGGTGGCCGAACATTTTGTCAGCTCGGCCGTTGCGGTATGGGAGACCGCCTCGCGAATTACTGTAGAAGATTGTAAATCTTTGTCTCCCGTCGGCGAAATAGGAAATTTCAGGCGCTACTCCTTCCAGACACTCGGTCAACAGGTCTTGTTTCAGCGCTGTTATGCCGAATATGGATACCATGCCTTTTCAGTTGGATTTACTGCTCCGGGCCCCAACGCATTTGTGCAATGTTATTCCTACCTACCCTACAATTTCAGTGGTGCCATCGGTGGATGGGCCACAGGAATACTCTTTGACAAGATGACCATCGATGGCGGCATCCTCAGTCTGGCCTACCGGGATGTTGACGGGCAAGGTGGTGGCTGGAGTGCGGCCAATTCGCTTTGCTGGCAATGCAGGGCTGCAAAGATCTTGCTGCCGGCTCCGCCTGGGGCCCAGAATTGGGCCTTTGCCAGCTGGGCGCAGGGCTATGGCGACGGGCACCATGAATTACAACATACTTTTGTCAAACCCGAGAGCATTTTTTATGCCCAATTGGAGGCACGCACAGGAAAAAAATCGTTGGAGTCAGACAAGATTCTTGTCTATCAAACGCCTGAAACGACTGCACCTACGGTGGAGGTGGCTGCCTCGATGAGCATGCGGTCGAAATCGCCCGATCTGATTATGGACGGATGGATCGACAGGATGATCTCCCAATATCCTATCGTCGCCGATCTCTCCGGAGCAAAAACGCTGGAAGAGATGGGGTTCAGACTTCCTGGTAAGGAAGTGCAGCGGGGCCCGGATTTCTATTTGAAAAATGGCTGGATCATGAAAGGCAACCAGGTTGCAACCGGCAAAAGGGGCCGTACTTCCATGTGGAAAGGCTCCACCCGACCCTCTGAATTGGTAAGGCCGGCGCCCAACCTGGTGCGTTTTGTGCCGGGAAGAGTAGGCCGCGGACTAACCGACGACCTCGATACGCTGGTGGCTGACATGGTGAAGGAACACATGCTGACGATGCAAAATTTTCCGGCACTCTGGTACGAGCGCAGGCGCGACGACCATGCAAGGACCCGCCGCGCCGATGCTGAGGTATGGGCACCATTTTACGAACAACCCTTTAGCCGAAGCGGACAGGGTGAAGCCTTCGACCGTCTCAGCAAGTACGACCTTACAAAATTCAACAGCTGGTACTGGTTGCGGCTCCAAAAATTTGCAGAGCTGGCCGACAGAAATGGCCTCTTGTTCGTGGAAGAGCATTACCTGCAGCACAACATCATCGAAGAGGGTGCCCATTGGGCCGATTATCCCTGGCGAACAGCCAACAACATCAACAACACCGGATTCGCCGAAAATCCTCCTTTTGCAGGCGACAAGCGGGTCTTCATGGGGGTAGAATTCTACGACACCACCAATGTGGTCAGAAAACGGCTCCACAGGGCTTACATTCGCCAAAGTCTCGATAATTTCAGGAACAACAGCAACATCATCCACCATTTGGGAACCGAATTTACGGGGCCACTCCATTTTGTGCAGTTCTGGCTGGATGTGGTCGCAGAATGGGAACGTGAAAACAACAAACATGTACTGGTGATGTTGCCCGGCACCAAAGAGGTACAGGATGCCATCCTCAACGACCCGAAGAGATCGGCAGTGGTTGATGCCATTGATGTGATTCAATGGCAATACCGCAGCGATGGAAGCCTCTATGCCCCTGCAGGAGGAGTCAGTCTGGCAGAAAGGCAATATTTGCGAATTTTCGATCCTGGTGAGAGCTCTTTCGATCAAATTTACAGGGCAGTTACCGAATTTCATGCCAAATTTCCTGGTAAGGCCATCGTCTATTCGCGCAAAGGAGTCCGGACAGCCGATTGGGCAAGCTTCATGGGAGGCGGCTCGTTGGCCTCGCTGCAAGGACTCAGAGCGGAAAATTTCTTTGAGGATGCAGCCAAAATGGAGGTCATTGCCATGAAAAATCCATTGGCCAAACAGGTTGCTCTCGGCAAAACTGGTGAGGGTTATATTGTTTACGGCGAAACAGAGAGGCTGAATATTGACCTTTCCAACGACAAATACAATTACAAACTGATTTGGATCAATCCGTTGAATGGCGAGATGAAGAGTGCCCCGGATCGGG
The DNA here is from genome assembly GCA_964528535.1 of uncultured Tangfeifania sp. Taxonomy (GTDB): domain Bacteria; phylum Bacteroidota; class Bacteroidia; order Bacteroidales; family Prolixibacteraceae; genus CAINVV01. Next base: position 6,072 of record CAZGSQ010000121.1, read on the forward strand.
TTGCCGGATTGAAACTTACAACCCTGGAGGCACCTTTCAAAGGTTCTGCCGTGGCCTGGCTTTCTAAAAAATAGGAATTAAAAAAATAACTTCGAAAAATGACAAACAAATTGAAAATTTCAGCATTGCTTCTGCTCTTTTTGAGCGCTTTAGGGAACGTGTTACTTGCTCAGAATCAGTCTTCAGGAAAAAATTACCGGACCATCGACCTGAGTCAGTTTTCCGACAGCAAAAACCACTGGTACGGCATACCGGATGCAGGGAATATTGTAAATCCAGTGGTGAATCAACCAAAATATCCTGAATCAGAGGTCATCAAGATTGCGGACAACATTCTGCTCTACCAGCGAAACAACGGGGGCTGGCCCAAAAACTACGACATGCAGGCCATCCTTACACCACAGCAGATTGACAGTCTGGTGAAAACAAAGGAACAGCACCATACCACCTTCGACAACCAGACGACTTACACCCATGTGGAATACCTCGCCCAGGTTTACCAGGAGACGAAGATCGAAAAATACAGGGAAGCCTGTCTGAAAGGCATCAAATTTATGTTAGAGGCACAGTATCCAAATGGCGGATGGCCACAGTATTATCCTATCGAAGCGAAGAATTACAGCAGCCACATCACCTTCAACGATGGAGCCTTTTTAGGCGTGATGGAGACCATTGGAAAAATTGTCGGCAACGATCCCATGTTTGCCTTTATCGGCAGTGGTCTTCGTAAACAGGCGAAGGCTGCTTACGAAAAAGGGGTCGAATGCATCCTGAAGTGCCAGATCGTGAGCAAGGGAAGGTTAACAGCCTGGTGTCAGCAACACAACGAGATTGATCTGAAGCCTGCCTGGGCCAGGGCCTATGAAATGCCAAGCATCTGCAATGGCGAAAGCGTGCAGGTGGTACTATTTTTGATGAGATTCGACCATCCCGATCAGCGGATCATCGATGCTGTTCAGCATGCCATCAAGTGGTTCAATGATTCTAAGATATTGTACACCAAGGTTAAAACAGTGCCCGCTCCTGTCGAGAAATCACAATGGCGAACGACTACCTACGACAGGGTGGTGGTTATCGATTCGATGGCGCCTCCTATCTGGACCCGCTTTTATGAACTGGAAACTGAAAGGCCGCTGTTTAGCGACCGCAACAGCAAGATGCTCTACTCCCTGGCGGAGGTAAGCCGCGAACGCCGCAGTGGCTATGGATGGTATACCTATGCACCCAAAGAGGCATTGGAAAAATATCCCGAATGGCAGAAAAAATGGGCACCCGATAAAAATGTACTCGAAAAATGAGCTGCAAGCATCTTCTTCTTCTGTTGATCTCTGCCATTGCACTGACAGCATTCGGGGTGCCTCGGGTGGAGGAAAACTGTCCCAAACTGGCCGTTTCTGCCAACCACCGGTTCCTGACAGCCGGTGGTAGACCCTTCTTCTGGCTCGGCGACACCGGATGGCTGCTGCTTGAAAAGCTGAACAAGGCGGAGACCGGTCAATACCTTGAAGACCGCAGACAAAAAGGGTTCAATGTAATACAAATCATGCTGTTGCATACACTTGCTGCATGCAATTCGGAGGGAGACTCAGCCCTGGTCGGGAAGAGTCCTGCGACACCTAAATTATCCCCTCAACAGGTGGATGGAACCCCGGGGACCAATGGCTATTGGGAGCATCTTGATTTTGTGGCCGACCTTGCCGCCAAGAAGGGAATCTACCTGGCCCTTGTTCCAATTTGGGGACCCAATGTCAGGGCAGGACTCGTCAAAACAAAACAGGCAGAGATTTATGCAAGATTTTTGGCGCAAAGGTACAAGCACCGGCCCAACATCCTCTGGATGAACGGTGGGGATGTTCGTGGTGATGATTCTACCCGGCTCTGGAATACCATTGGCCAGACGCTCAAAAGGGAAGATCCGAACCATCTGGTAACTTTTCATCCTTTCGGACGGACCCAATCTTCCAAATGGTTTCAAAGTGAGTCATGGCTCGATTTCAACATGTTCCAGTCGGGCCACCGCAGTTATGAACAGGATACTGCAAAGTTGGATCTCAGGTATGGTGAAGACAACTGGAGGTATGTTCAGTCGGATTACAACCAGAAACCTGTGAAACCAACCCTCGACGGAGAACCCTCCTACGAAGGCATGCCGCATGGTTTGCACGATACATTGCAACCCCGCTGGAAGGATGATGATCTCCGAAGGTATGCCTACTGGTCGCTATTTGCAGGGGCATGTGGTTTTACCTACGGGAACAACGCTGTGATGCAAATGCACAAGAAGGGTGAAAAAACAGGATCTTACGGGGCCAGAGAGAGCTGGCAGGAGGCAATCAAATCGCCTGGAGCGGGTCAGATGAGTTACCTGAAGAACCTGATGCTGCAATATCACTTTGAAACCATGGTGCCGGACCAGTCTGTTTTGTCTGATCCTGGCGCGCGGTACGACCATCTTTCCGCACTCAGAGGGAAAAATTGTCTGCTCGTTCATACCTGGAATGGCAGAAAAATCGTACTCAACAAGGAGCAATTGCCCGGAAACCAATTCAGCGTTGTCTGGTTCTCTCCCAGGAATGGCATGTCGATGAACATGGGGAGCGTCAAAAAAGGCGATAAATTCGAGTTCACGCCACCCGGCGAACAGGCAAATGGAAATGATTGGGTACTGATCCTGTTGAGATACAACCTGACAAACAACACCGCCACACAGTTGTCGATCCCTCGCGACACCTCTTACACGCCTTACCAGACCTGGCTAAAGATCAAAAAGGAATTTCCACAGGCAAAAATTGTGACGCCCAACCTCCCGGCAGGATTGATTGCCCATCGTGGTGTGGTGTATGCCACCTTACCCGAAACGCCCTATGGAAAGCGTGAACTACACCTGGATGTTTTCCGGCCGTCGGGGCAGGGAAAATACCCTGCACTCCTGCTGCTGCATGGCGGTGGTTGGAGGTCGGGTAACCGAGTCATGCAAATTCCTTTGGCTCAGATGATTGCTTCTCATGGGTTCGTGACTGCCACCGTTGAGTACCGACTTTCGCCGGAGGCGATTTATCCGGCTGCTGTTTACGATACCAAGGCCGCCATCAGGTTCATGCGCCTTCATGCCAGAAAATACGGCATCGACCCCGGTAAGATGGCCATCTCTGGCAGCTCTGCCGGCGGGCAGCTGGCGGCATTGGTTGGTATGACAAACGGTGTGCAGAAATTCGAAGGAGACGGCGGAAATTCAGCCATCTCTTCTGGTGTGCAAGCCATCATCGATATGGATGGTGTCCTCGATTTCAGGGATCCAAATGAGAGTTCCAAAGACCTCGATCCCCTCAAACCCTCGGCAGGCGCCTACTGGTTTGGCGGCAGCTTCAAGCAGATACCTGGCAAATGGCTCGAAGCTTCACCCATAGTGTATGCGGACAAAAGTTCGCCTCCGATCCTTTTCATCAACAGTGCCCTGCCGCGGTTTCATGCCGGGCGTGACAGCGTCATCACCATTCTGAACAAGTACGGCATCTATTCAGAGGTTCATACGATTCAGGACACACCCCATCCTTTTTGGCTGTTCACTCCCTGGTTTGAACCAACCGTGGACTGGATGGTGGCTTTTTTGGATAAAATATTTAAAACCAATCATTAACCTTGTCTTTTTGAGGAGATTGTCATCTAATTGAACCTGGATAGCACTTTTCCATCCCGCTTTTTGGGAAGAATAACCCGCTTTTGGTACGTGTGTATCTGTTAATTGGTACGCTTTTTTAGACCCATTGACCTCACTTTCTATAGTTTTGCGGTTACTTATGAAGAGACGGTTTGGGATCCTTTGGAAGGTTTTGGCCCAATTGATCCGTTGTTCAGACCACTGATAAAAATGTAAACTTAACAGATACGTTGCTTTAATTGACTTGAACTTTCCCGTCAGGATGGTTCGAGATCCGGACTGAAATTCCTCCGTTAGGGAATTCTATTCCGCACATGCGGAATTTTAACAATCAAATTTTAACCAAATGACTGAATTAGTGAAATGTAAAACAGAAATTAGTTCGTGCCATCGAAATCAGGGCATGAAGATTGGGACGCTCCTCCTTCTGATGCTGCTTTCTACATTTGGCATGGCCCAAAACTATGCCATCAAAGGGAAAGTAACAGAAGCTGGTACAGGTGAATCTATTCCTGCGGCAAGTGTGGTGTTGAAAGGTACCACGACCGGTGTAACCACCGACGACAATGGTTATTTCAAATTGACAGTACCTGCCAATGGAACGTTAATTTTCTCTTTTATCGGTTTTAAGTCGATAGAGGTACCGGTGGGAGGCAAAAAGGAGATCAATGTCGCACTGACTGCAGAGTCCATCGGACTTGAAGATGTGGTGGTGGTAGGTTACGGAACCCAGCGCCGCAACGAACTCACGGGAGCCGTGGGATCAGTGGCCGGTACAGAGTTACAGAAAACGCCGGTAGCGAACGCTGTTTCGGCACTTACAGGTAAAATGGCAGGTGTGCAAATAACCTCAACAGATGGATCTCCCGATGCGGAGATGGTCATCAGGGTACGCGGTGGTGGATCTGTTACCCAGGACAATTCGCCGCTTTACATCGTGGACGGCTTTCCTGTTAAGTCAATCAACGACATTCCTCCTACCGATATCGCAACCATCGATATTTTGAAAGACGCCTCATCCTCTGCAATTTACGGAGCGCGAGGTGCCAACGGCGTCGTCATTATTACCACAAAGAGTGCCAAGGGAGGTAAGACACAGATCTCCTATAACTTTTACCAGCAGGCCAAAACGTTGGCCAAGCGTATGGAGGTGCTTTCTCCATACGAATATGTGCTTTCACAATACGAATATGCTGCCCTCCGGGGGGGTACCGACTTGACCAATTTTAATCGTTATTTTGGTGTTTATCAGGATCTTGATCTTTACAAATACCAGAAGGGAACCGACTGGCAGGATCAACTGTTCGGAAGAAGCATCATGTCGAAGTTTCACAATCTGAGCGTATCAGGTGGCAGCGACAAAACAAGGTTTAACCTGAGCGGAACCTACAACAACGATGAAGGTCTTCTGGTGGGATCAGGTTACAGCCGTCTCAACCTCAATTTTAAACTGAACCACGAGATAACCCAAAATCTGAATTTTGATGTCTCTGCCAGATTTTCTGATACCAATGTAGATGGAGCCGGAACTTCCGGAACTGCCAACCTGAGGGTCACCGACGGATTGACTGCCCGTCCGGTAAATGGATTGCTGGAGATCGGAAGAGCGTCGTGTAGGGAAAGAGTGTTCAGAGCCGTGT
>CAZGSQ010000122.1:0-11367 GCA_964528535.1 uncultured Tangfeifania sp.
CTACACGGCTCTGAACACTCTTTCCCTACACGACGCTCTTCCGATCTCAACGGATGCTCTTTAACCTGAGGAATTCTGTCTTCAACAAACTACAGGATCTTCCCATCGATTTCTTCAACCAGAACAAGGCAGGAGACCTGATTTCGAGGGTCAACAACGACACTGATAAGATCAATCAGTTTTTTTCACAGTCGCTTGTGCAGTTTATAAGTAGCCTGTTTACCATGCTTGGCGCCGGTATTTTTCTTCTCTCCATCAACCTGAAACTCGGATTGGCGGCTTTGGTACCCGCTTTGATCTTGTGGTTTTTTACCAGAAGTATCTCTCCATGGGTGAAAGACAGAAATTCAGTGAACATGAAGAGTACGGGAAATTTAAGTGCAGAAATCCAGGAGAGCCTCAATAATTTCAAAGTGATAGTGGCCTTTAACCGGCGGGATTATTTCAGGAAACGGTTTGAGGAGGTCAATCTCGGGAACTACCACAGTGCAGTAAAGGCCGGTATCGCAAACAATATTTTCACCCCGGTTTATGGTTTTTCTTCAAGTATCGGACAGATGGTGGTATTGGCTTTTGGAATATTCCTGATCGCCTCAGGTCAGTTTTCAGTGGGTTTACTCATCAGTTTTCTGGCCTACATTGCTCAATTTTACAACCCACTACGGCAAATTGCTGCCTTGTGGGCCAACTTCCAGGTCGCATTGGCAGGATGGGACAGAATTTCTCAAATTCTGGTCCTTGAGAACAACCTGCAGGTCACAGCAGAGATGGAAAAAGAAGAATCACCCTTCTTGTTGTCTTTCAGACAAGTTTCATTTTCCTACAACACAGGTAACGAGATCCTTAATAATGTTAATTTCGATCTTGAAAGGGGTAAAACCTATGCATTTGTTGGACCCACGGGAGGAGGTAAAACCACGACTGCCTCCTTGATGGCCCGCCTTTACGATCCTACGGAGGGGCAGATCCTTTTCAACGGACAGGACATTCGCTCATTGGATGCCGGCAAAAGAACCTCTTCCATCGGATTCATTCTTCAGGAACCATTTCTTTTCAGTGGAACTATCCGTGACAATATTCTTTACGGAAACATCAGGTTGAAGGATATTTCGAACGAGGAACTGGCCAATGTTTTGTCAGAATCAGGGCTGAATGGTTTGCTTGACCGCTTCGATGGAGGACTTTCTGCCCAAATTAATGCCTCTGGCGAAGGAATCAGCCTGGGTCAAAAGCAATTGATTGCATTTATCAGGGTCGTCTTGCGAAGACCCAAATTGCTGATACTTGATGAGGCCACTGCCAACATAGACACTGTTACAGAACAACTCCTGGGGGAAATACTTGACAAGCTTCCTGAATGTACCACAAGAATCATCATCGCACACCGTCTCAATACCATTGAAAGTGCAGATGAGATATTCTTTGTCAATACAGGCTCAGTAACCAAGGCCGGTTCATTGAGCGATGCCGTCAATCTCTTGCTGCATGGTAAAAGGGAAAGCTGAGACAAAATGAATGGATGGTGAATTTTTCGACCACTGGCAGGCAAATGGGTGATTGATTGAGTGTAAAACTCCAGGAATGATAAAATATTGGGCTGGAAATTTGTCGATAAGGAAATTATTTTTAGTTTTGAGAAGAGATATTTAAATCTAACTAAGATCATATTTTAACAACCTTAGTACCAGTAACATTCAAGTTTAATTTAGTAGTCTAATTATTTAACAACGAACTTTATGAAGAGGATCACCTTAATTTTATTCTTAGGTCTTGGTTTTGTAACACTGTTTGCCCAGGAGTCGGTAAAATTGCAAAATGCCGGAAACGATGCACTGAAGGCAAAAGATTATGCCGGAGCTCTTTCCAATTACGAAAAAGCAATGGCAGTATGGGGAAATGCGCCAAAAGATTCTGTCATGTTTTACAATTGCGCCATTTGTGCTTTCCAGGTAAAGGATTTTGACAAGGCCATAAAGTTTTTCGATCTTGCCGCTGCCAGCAAATACAAAACAGAAGATGCGCTGTTCAACAAGATTATCATTTACAAGATTCAAAAGAATACGGAAGCCTACACGAAGGCGCTAAGCGATGGATTCGCCCAATATCCTGAGAATGCAAAATTTAAAGGTGAAGTCGCCAAGAACTACCTTATGGAAGGTGTTGGCCATTACAATGGAGGCAATGCCTTGCTAAAAGGAGCAATTGACAAGGTCAATACCAAAAAATTCAAGGATGCAACCGACCCGGGTTACAAAGCAGAAATTGCCAAAGCCAAAAAAGAGTTCAGCGATGCTGTGGTCTCTTTCGACAAGTCCATCGGACTAAATCCGGCAGACGCGAAGGCGGCTGAATTGAAGGCCGCTTGCGAGAAGCAGATCAAAGCGTTGTAGTTTTTTCGAACGCTCCTAACTTATCCAAAGTTGGATCCTTTGCTCATTCCCTAATCAAACGATGAAACATTGCAAAAGTTTTTTGACGAAAAAAAGAGGTTCGAAATGACCTCTTTTTTTTACAACTCAATCGAAATTGGCGATGCACCAATTCTCCATATTTGCATTGGTTACCACAGTAGGGGTCATTGGCTGTATGCCTACGGTCGGATAAAAAACGACCGCACCAATCTTGGTGTATTTTTTGAAGACAAAAGGCAGACCTTGCGAAAAGTAGAAATCGGGCTTGTCAATCAGCTGAAAATGAAGGTGCGGATTCATCGAATTTCCAGAATTGCCACACAACCCAATGGGCTGACCTTCTAAAACAGTGTCTCCGGTTTTCACCAGAAATTTATTGGGCACGCAATGGGCATAGACGGCATAATAACCGCCTGAGATGTCAAGTATCAGGTAGTTGCCACCATAATCATCCGCCGTTTTCAAGGGCATGTCCCTGGCATCTCCCGAATTCTCAGGCCTACCGTCGGCCAGGTGCACCACCTTCCCGGAAGCCACAGCATAAAGGGTATCCTTGTAATTAAAATAGGATTCATTCTTCTTTGGATCTCCAGATGAAGTATCCACCATCTTCTCATCGGTTCGTTGGGTATCAAAGGCAAATTTCTCGCTGGTATAGATGTTGCCATCGATAAAAGCCGCATACCAGTAATGGTAATCCAACGACGACTGGTTGTGGTAGATCCAGTACTTGCCTTTGTGCGGAGAAGAAATCACACGAGGAGATTCACTCGTTCGTGGTTGAAAAGTTCCACCTTCAGCAACTACCTCCGTGTGAAGAACTGAATCTCTCAACACAATCCGATGTGAAATATTGGCAGGAGCTGCCTGGGTCAATGGAATCGGAACCTGTACCGCAAAATAGTATTTATCAATTTTACTGACATTGAATTCACTGCTTTGGGGAAGGGGATCTTTGTAGACAACAGGGAAATCGGCTGCTTCAAAGGTTGAGAGGATGGCCCTGGAATCCTTGTTGATGACAATGACCCGCTTGAGGCTAAGTCCATCTCTCTCATATTCCCACGTTTTCAACATGTAGCAGATCCTTAAATATTTTTCTGTCTTGTAAGGGATGTAATTTTGTTCCACACCTATGTATTGAGAGACTGGATCACCCATCTTGGCGTTCTTGTTGCATCTTTCAAATAGAACCAGGATGGCGATGAACATCAGGTAAATGAGACTGCTTCTCATGTTGTGTGATTTTGGTTATTGATCAGTTATACAACAAAGTGGAATGTCAGTTTGTTTTTCATTGTCTCTTATTTAATGATTATTCACAAATAAATGTGATTTTTTAGGTCAAGTAAGCTTTGTGCTTAAAATGAGATTAGTACTTTTATGCTTTCTGAGTTAATCGAACTGATAGAAGAAATAGTTTTCCGTGAATACGGGAACAAGCAACAAATTACTAAAGCAAGAGATCTATGAAAAACAGAAGAGAGTTCTTAAAAGTATCGGCTGTCGGATCGGTCGGCATGATGTTATTGGGTGCGACAGAAAGTATGGCAGCCGTTGGCGATGACAGGAAAAAATTCGGAGTAGGGTTGCAACTCTATACCATTCGTGATGCCATGGCCGCAGACGTGAAAGGCACCCTGAAAAAGGTATCTGACCTTGGCTTTAAAAACATGGAGCTGGCCGGCTATTCAAATGGTAAATTTTATGGTTTTTCGCCTGCCGAATTCAAAAAAATCATGACTGATTTGGGAATGGTAGCGCTTAGCAGTCATGCAGCAGTTGAATCCAAGGGGATTACGGTTGAATCAGCAAAACTGATGGCCGATGCGCATGCTGCTCTCGGTGTCAAGTATTGTATTCAACCGTGGGTCAATGACGAAGACCGTACCATCGAAAAGTACAAAAAGATGATTGGCGACTGGAACAAAGTTGGCAAAATCATGAAGGGTGTGGGTATCCAGTTCGGCTACCACAACCATAATTTCGAGTTTAAGAAAGTAGACGGTTTGGTTCCATATTATGATGTTTTCATGAAAGAAATGGACAAGGAGCTAATTACAATGGAGCTTGACCTGTTCTGGGCATCCAAAGCCGGTCAGGACCCAATCGCCATGTTCAAAAAATATCCGGGCAGATTCCAACTGCTCCATTTCAAAGACATGCATACGAATCAACCTCCGTTCTTCGATGTGATTAAAGATGATATTTGCAGCGTGGGTGAAGGGGTCATCGACTTCAAGAAAATCTGGGCAGCCAAAGAATCGGCCGGGGCGAAATACCTGTTCGTCGAAGACGACAACCAGGGCAACGGGAAACCTTTTGAAGGAATTGAAACAAGTATAAAGAATATTACCACGAAGGTTCTGAAATGACAAGTTTTATGAATGATACAAAAACCCGCAAAATTTATTTTGCGGGTTTTTGTATTTATATGGATCTTCATTTATGGCAACACACCTACAACTATTTTCCAAGATTAAAATAGAAGTCGGTCTTTGAGGCATCGTAAGAGGTAATGGTTGTAATATTATTGTCAGGGAAGGAATCATCCTGGAAAGAGTATTTGAGATTGGTCAATTTGGCTTTCAAATAATTATTGCTTCCATCATAAGGTTGATAACTGATATTGAAACTATTTGGAGTCGAATTGCTCCAATACATTAGAGATATATCAGTGATGATAAAGGATAATTTTTCGGTATTCCCATACTTGGTATTGGGATAAACTACCTCTGTTTCATCGTATTTTATATTGGTAATGGTCCGTCCATCACTGGAAAATGTCCCCTCTATGGTTACACTCCTGTACTGGTTGTTGTTTGGCTGATATTTATAGTCGAGTTTAATTTGGTTGCCGGAGATGGAATAAACAGGTTTCACATCAGGTTGAATCTTGTGGAGGATATAATATTGACTTACCCCTTTTGGATCTTTGTAATTGAGGCGAAGGTTATTGAGATCAAAGTCAAATAAATTGGTCGATTGAAGGTATTTCCAAAGGTCATTTACGACAATCGTCATTCCATTGCTTTTTTGATTTTCCACCACTACTTCAACAAGACCGGATACATTGCCAAACGGAATAAATACATTGATCTGCAGATCGCTCCATTTCTCAAACTTTGTTGCTTCAATTCCATTGAAGAGAACCTTACAATTAGGACATTGACCAGTTCCAAAATCGCGGCCTGAGATTTCAACTACATCCCCGGCTATCAGATCGGAACGATTCATGTTCGAAGCCCTTGTCTTGTTGATAAATGAGATGAAAGGAGCCGGTTTCCCTGCCTTTATAGTGGCAACGGCCTTCGCTTCTGCCAAGAGTTTGTTGGACTGATCATACAGTTTCGCATCGACGGTGAAACTCCCCTCTTTCGAAAATATGTGTGTCACCACGCTATCATTGGTGACGGTCGTTGCTGCACTGCCATCCCCAAAATCCCAGATAAATTTGCAGGATTTTGGAGCAGAACCTTTTGATCTTGCCGTAAACTTATATTCTGTATTTGGAATACCCAACAGTGGATTGGGGTCAATGGTCAACGGCACACAATTAACAGTGATCCATTTAAAATCAACAAAAAATGGAGTGTCAGTCCCATTTGTGTTTTTGTAAGTATCTCTCCATGCGAATACATAATAGCCTAATTTGTTGGCACCTGCGGACAATTTGACATAGGGTGCATATTCAGTGCCTTTGCTGACAACCGCTCCCTCCTGATCAACGACTGCCAATCCAATTAATTTTTGGTTCTGTATGGGATAGTATACTTCGGCTGTCGGACAAATTGTATTGAGGCGTAAGGTGTCTTTGGTTACGACCAATCCATCCTTTAACTCGTAACCGGCCCCATCCTTCACCCACAGTGTGTAGGCAGGAAACGAATTGGGGGCATTGTTGCCAATTGTATTATCCAACAATTCATTGTATCTGTTACCAATCTTGTTCCACTCAATATAGGCAGTCTTGGCATAATAAGTGACAAATGGATAGGGGTTGGAAGCGGCATTTCCATTAACCTTAGCGATATAGGGGTCAAATTTGTTGTTCTTGAAATCGATGGACTGTCCTATGCCTGGTTTGTTGGGGTCTGAAATATAAAGTTTTCCACCACTAACAGACACTTGGTAACAAATTAGGTCATGACCGCCATATTTGGGTGTTCCGTTCGTGTTTAGTCCAGTTTGCCTGAAAATTCCAACTCCCTGCGGTTCCCCGGTTATCAACATTGCGCCGGCAATCGTAAGGAATTTCAATTTGTCCAATTCCTGATTCTTGTCAATATATTTGTCAAAAAGGGAAGAAATAGTCCCATCCCAGTCAAGATCATTGTGAATAACTGAACAAAAACGGTATCCCCTGGCATTATCTTCCCAAAATTTGGCGTTGTCACTGAATTTATTGAACAAACTACCAGCTGAACTTTTCTTCTCATAATAGTACCACATTGCAGCCATGGTTTGTCCTGCGCAATGTCCGCCAGGGGCAATGTAGGATCCGTAATTGACGAACTCCCAGTCGTCTGTCCCTGGCTTAAATCCGGATGCAATTATTTGCTGACCATTTAAAACTGACTCGGGAATTGAGCTGACAACGATATTTGCACCAGTACTCATCGAACTCTTTGGCGAAAGATCCCCACTCTTAAGTTTGCTTCCTGGTAAAAAATGTCTGGTTAACAGGGTGATTGAATTCGATGAAATACTTTTGAAAGGGATGCTTTCTAGTTTTCCTGATGAATCATCTATGTAAAATGCGAGAGGTACATGCCCCTGTGGAATGGTTACAGGAATAGTCACACTCAGCAAATCTTTAGCATACCCACCATTGCAAGAAATGGAAATGACAGGAGAGATCGGATTGAAATTCGATCCGAATTGGTGACTCTTTATCTCGGAATAGGCCACCGTAAGGGTAGGATTTGTTGTAAATGAATTCGCAGGTATCGCAATTTCTAATCCGTCGACTGGCGTATTTGGTTTAGCTATTTTTATTGTAGTGCCGGATGTTGGTACAGTGATGTTCGTTAACTCGGTCAGGGGACCAGTCGTGATATTTTTGGCAACTACATCTTGATTTGCTTGAATTGTAGTGTCAGGAGTGGAAACCGCATCACTTGATTTCTTGCATGAACAAACGAACCAAATTGCGACCAAAATGAATAAAATAGATTTTCTCATAGATGGATTCTTTACGTTAAATTTTCTACACGCCATCGGAGAGCGCAATCGGGAAGGTGTATGCAACCCCCAAACGGCAAGTAAAGCGATCATTTTTTCCTGATTCCAAAATAGTAGTTTTGTAAAATTATGTCAATAGCCCATTTGCGTCATTTAAATGGATGTTGATGGGAATGTTTCTCTTCGTTCACAATTAAGTAGGAATAAATAAAATTGGATCAGAACATTTTTTACAATTGCTTGTTTATTGTTTGATGCCAGAAGTTTGTATCTTCGATGTCAATTGACAAATAACCCATTGAGCTGATATGTTGCCACGTCTTTCCCTTTTGTTCTTGCTCGTCACTCCGGCATGTTTGCTGGGCCAGACTACATTGACCTTTCAGTACAATTCATTGCGTGAAGGGGATTCTAATACCAGTCAGGAGATACAACCGATGGATCCGGGTGCTGCCGGGGCCAAACAAACCTGGGACTTTTCAAGTGTTCAGTACAATTCAAAGAGTCAGTGCAGCTTCCTTCAGACTGCAGCACATCCTACGATTTCGGGGGTGGGTACCTACAATTTTTTGCTTTCAGAGAATGGGTATGAATACCTCATGAATTCTTCAGAGAAGATGCTGGAGGAAATTGGGTATGTCAACAAGGATCAAAAATTGTCGCTTTTCTATTCGGATCCTGTTGTCAAAATGAAGTATCCTTTTGCATATGGGGATCAATTTACAGATCATTTTGTTGGAGAAGCTATGTTCAATGAATCTTACAAGATCGATTTTTATGGGGATATTACTGTTACCGCAGATGCTGCCGGTACCTTAATTCTGCCTGATCGTGTCGTTAATGGAGTCTTGCGCGTGAAGTCTGTCAAAAAGGGATTACAGGTGAACATGTGTGGCACCACAGACGTTAACATCGTAAAATATGGCTGGTATGGCCAGGGCTACAGATATCCACTTGTAAGTCTGAACATTGTGGAGACCAGCACAAATGGCAATTCTCCTGTCCTCACAACAACTGCATTTACCAACACGACTCAATTGCAGGAGAAGAGCGGAATCGTGGGGGCCATCCAGGAAATTTCCTCTATTGCTGGTTCAACCTCCGAGGTGAAAGTGACAATTTCGCCCAATCCGTTCACTGATCAATTGAATTATTCATATTATTTGCCGGAAGAGCGAAATGTCTCTGTCGAAGTGTACGACATGTCGGGAAAGACTTACGGATGGCTTGTCAAAAATCAGATGCGGCCAGTAGGTTTGCACGCGGGTGAGCTGAAGTCATCTACCCTTGGGCTAGTCTCCGGAGTCTATTTTATGCGATTCTCTTTTGATGGACAAATCGTCATCTCCAAAATTGTGAAGTTGTAGTTGTCATTTGTCTTTTAGTCTCCACTGAAGATTCTTCTTAGTGGTCTCTCCCCTTGTAGCCGAAACCAAAGCTTCAGTCTCCGTTCCGTATCCGACTTCTCCAATCAGTTGAATGTACATGTGAACCACCTGATCCGGGCGTTATAGGAGACAACTGGGAAGACAACCTCACAAATCATCGCCGAATCTGCGGGATCAAATTTGAAGATGATGTGCTGATCGGCCACAAAGTATGTCCTATAACCGAAAGTCATCCGCTTGATCCGGATGAGCGAAAAGCACTGCTGGTAAAGCCAATAGTTATCAAGCGAAACGCATGGATCGGAGTTGGTGCAACGTTTTGCCTTGAATAACAGTTGGTGAAGGCTCAGTCGTTGCTGCCGGTGCTGTTGTCAGTAAAGATTTGCCTGCGATTGCCGTCGTGGCAGGAGTTCCTGCAAAAGTGGTTCAATCGATCTGAAAAGTTGTCTCATAAGCCGATGTCAGGTACAGGCATGAAGAATCATCTCAATGATTTCCAGCCACCAGAAAAGCTTGCCAAGGTAGGATGATTGCGAAGAATATTAACTTTGTGAAACCTTCGTGTCACTTCGCCTTCGTGCCTGATTCCGTGCACTGGCATGGCGCCAGACCAAGCAGCGGACTTACACCTATTGCCATAAACCCCAGCAACAAAATTGGCAAGATGGTTTGGTTTGATGCTACATCGGTGGAAGAATAGGTTAAAGCAACAAATTCCATCAATAACTAAAATTGCACAATCATTCAACTGCATTTTTATGAAACAAATCTTTTGGTCAGTTCTTGCCTTCTTGCTTTGCGCCGGAATTTCAGAGGCGCAATCAATCAGCGAATGGCGCCCGCAAAACCGAACCGGAGTCTCCACCGAAACAGGACTACTAAAGTCTTGGCCTTCAGAGGGGCCAAAGCTTCTATGGTCTAATCTTGAACTGCCAAAAGGAAATTCTTCGGTTTCTTTTGGCAATAAAAAGATTTATATCACAGGAACTTCAGAAGGAAGCGATTTGCTCTTTGCGTTGGATATGAATGGGAAAATCCTTTGGCAAACCGTCATGGGGAGGGCATGGAATCAATCCTTCCCCGAGAGCAGGGCAACTCCTACGGTTGAAGGCAACTCAGTTTACACCTCCAGCGGATACGGCGACCTTGCATGCATCGACGGAACATCAGGAAATGTAATATGGACATACAAGGCCAGTGAAATGAACAAGGGTACCTATGGAATGTGGGGTATTGCTGAATCGATTGTCATCGATGGAGAGAAACTTTATTTCACATCAGGAGGAGCTGAGACGATGACCATCGCTTTAAATAAGGCTACTGGAACAGTCCTTTGGAAATCAGCAAGTCTGAACAATAAGCCAGCTTACGTCTCTCCTATCCTGATCACTTATGCAGGCAAAAAGATACTTGTAAATGTATCGTTGGAAAATATTTTTGGTGTAGATGGTTCAAATGGAGAGATCTTATGGAAAGTACCAATTGAAAAACCTGCAGGTTTTGACGGAGATCTGATTATGTGCGTCACGCCACTGTACAAGGAAGGCATGGTTTACGTTACCGGAGGTTACAATGTAGGGGGCATGATGATCAAGCTTTCAGAGAATGGAGAAAGTGCAGGTATAGTCTGGCGTGATAAAGTTTTGGATGTGCATCATGGTGGTGCCGTACTCGTCGATGGCAATATCTATGGCTCAAACTGGCTACACAATACGCTGATGGCTTACAACATTCAAGAGAAAAAATGAATTTGAAAAAATCGGAGGAAGTACCAGTCAATTCATTTACAATTGTTTGATTTTTGTAATATCTTGTTTCAATTCAGTTGTTTTCTAACAAGTCGGATGGCTATCTTTGTACGGTAGCTTTCTCACTTGTTCATTAGAGTCAAGGAAAGGCAAAAACTACAGTTTAAAGAATTTCTACCACATACAAGAGTTTTAAAAGCATGAAACGAGCAGGTGCAAGACCCACAAAAGGCGATGTAAATTCACCTTCAGGTTCCATGAGTACTGACAGATATTCAATTATTTAACAAATACATTTACGGATGAAAACACGCAAACTTGGAGACAATGGATTGGAAGTCTCCTCCATTGGACTTGGTTGTATGGGAATGAGTTTTGGGTACGGAACGATTTCTGACACAAAGGAGATGATTTCCCTGATTAGATCGGCCGTCGAAAGTGGAGTTACTTTTTTTGATACGGCAGAAGTATACGGCCCTTACATCAATGAGGAACTAGTGGGAGAGGCGCTTGAGCCATTCAAGGGGAAGGTCGCAATTGCCACCAAATTCGGATTTAATTTTCAGGAGGGTGTCAATACAGTGCAAACTTCGGTCAAACTGACCACCTTCTGCCGATTTAAATTGACCATGTGTT
>CAZGSQ010000123.1:0-11299 GCA_964528535.1 uncultured Tangfeifania sp.
ATGAGAGATGAGACATGAGAGATGAGACATGAGAGATGAGACATGAGAGATGAGATATGAGACATGAGACATGAGATATGAGACATGAGATATGAGATATGAGATATGAGATATCAGATATGAAAGATGATTGGAGGGAGGGCATGTGCTGGGTTTTAGCCTGAGAGGGTAAAATGTGAATAGCGCGGGGTGAAACCCCAGGATAGGAAGCAAAGCCTGACCACCGTCCGTGACAGAATACGCGAAAAAGAGGTAGGATCGTTTCGGACGGAAGCACTGGGATGAAAAATGGGGCGTAATGGCAAAGTAATTACTCTTCAATCGAAAATTTTAGTTCAAAAACGGGTCTGCTTCCAATATTTTCGGGGGTTTCCTTGTTTGGGATGACAATTTTTATCCTGGTAGCATCTTTTATACGACGAAGTTCTGATTCTATTTGGCGAATGCGACTTCCCGTATAAAGTTGCTGAAGTGAATCCAGTTTATGCGCACCTATGAGCCTGCTGCAGCCGGATACTGTGGTCATGGTATCAGTTCCCAACTTTTGGGCCAGGAAGGATTTAAATGCCGCCTGCTCTTTGGATGCATCTGTTCCGGAAGCTGTTTTAAAGAGCTTGCCTGCCTCTGCCAACGCGAGTTCATTCCTTTCGAGGCCTGCATCGTTGTAGGCTATCAATTCAATTTTCATGTCGGGTTTCTTCTCCTCGAGATTGGTAAAGGTCCTGATTCTTCTGAGGTGGGTAGCCGTTAGGGTGGTATCGGCATAGCCAAACTCGAGGCCTTTGGCCTCAGCGGGTGCTACACCCAACAATCCCGATAGGGCAATGAAGGGAGAAGCAACAATTTTAACTACCACATTTTTAAGCATCTGCCATACCAGCTTGCCAATTTTGGTGGATGGATTGTTCAGGTCGCCTGTGAGCGGCAAATCAAGAACAATGTCGCCGTGAATATCCTTCAGAAGGTAGAGCGCAAGCTTAAGCGGAAGGTTCATCACACCGCCACTCTTCTTTCCCAGCCTGGCATTTCTAACGATCAGCTTGTTCTCGCTCTTGAGCTGTTTGCCATGGATGATTGTGTTTCCCTTGTAATACATGTTTCCCAGCAGGATGGGAAATCCCACAAAATGTTTGGAATAGCAATTCAGATCAGTGAGCTGAAAATTGGTAATCACGTAGTTGACCTTTACTTCGTAGGGATCGGATGGGTTGATACCCAGCTCACCCTGAAGCTTCCCCCTTTCGTTGAGTCGCATCGTCGAAAAGGCATGTACCCATTTGCTGTCGGAAGAGATGGAATCGACCTTCATGGCCACTTCACTCAGGTGGTAATCAAATGGTTCCTCGTAAGTGTTGTCGCGCAGGTCCATCTTTCCACCTTCAATTTGCAATTTGTTGATGCTGTAATAGTAGTGAAATGGAACCGTATCCGCTGGTGTTTCTACCATGAGGTTCAGGAGATTGATGGTAGAATCCTTCATGGCTGCATAGAGGTATGGCTCCGACAGACTGATTTCGTCCATCCTGAAGATGAACTTCATCGGATATGAGTTACCGAAGGTGACTCTCCCCTGTTTGGCAGCCAATACCTTTTGGTTGGTGAGATCGCTGGCAGAGAAGCCCGCTACCCGGCCCTTGCCGCGGAAAAGGAGCGAATCGACGTTGTGGATGTTGCCTGCCAGGTGAAACTCGCCACCCAGCAAACCTTGCAGCGCAGACAATTGGAAGTAGTTCTTCGTATAAGGCAAAAATGGGGCAATATCCAGATTCTCTAACGAGAAATCGACCTTGTAGCTTCCCCTTTTCTGGTCAAAATCGGTTGTGGCCTGAAAAGAGCCTCCGTTTTCAAAATGAAATTTAATTCCTACATCCTTCAGCTCCTGCTCATTGAAACTGATGGATGGAATAAGAAATTTAAGATCGTTGAGCGTGGTCGTATGGTTAACAGTCTGGTCGTTGAAGAGCAGTTTCCCCTGTTCCAAATTTATATTTTTCAGCAGATACTGAAAGGCTTTTGCAGGTTTTTCAGAAGGTTCTGCTTTCGGCTTTGCCTTTTGAAATGCGATCATGTCGTCAAAATTGTAAAGTGAATCTTTGCGCACGATCCTGACGAAGGGTTTCACCAGACGAAACTGATCGACCACCAATCTGGAAGAGAGCAGCGGGAAAGGCGAAATTTTCACCGTCAGTGAATCGAAAGAGACGAAGGTGGTCTGATTGTCGGCTTCCAGTAATTTGAAATCTAGGACAGAAAAGGTGGCGGCGAAATAGTTGATTTTCAGATCGCCCACCGAAAAGGTGCGTCCAACATAATCCCTCCCATGTTCGTTGAAGTATCTCTTCAGTCCATATGGAAGAACAAGCAAGAGAAGGAAAACCAGCCCCAGGAGGATCGGGAGGACTACAAAGAGCAAAATTTTTAGACCTTTTTTCATGGATTGCCGGAATATTTAAATGAGCCAAATTGTTTTACCCAACTTCTGGCGGATTTGCTGCAATCACAACCTGCTGCGATCCAACCAACCTTCCTGTTATGGTTATACTAAATTAGTCAATTTAAAGATTCGGGGGATAATTTTTGTGGCAATTGATAAAAATGATTTAAACAGGTTAAAAATAGATGTGTGATTCCGGAGATGGGAGAAGGTTCGAAAGCAGCCCGCAGGAGCTACAAAGTATCTTTTGCGGGCAATGGCCACAAATGATATTGACAAGCATTTGATTGCTTCCCGCTGCGCGGTCGCAATGACGGCTCATGTTGCGGAAGTGGGGCATCGTCATTGCGCGGAGGAACGACGAAGCAACCTGCCCTTCTTACTTTCCCGGCAGCGTCACCAGGATGGTGGTCCCCTCACCGGGAATACTTTCAATCTTCAATTCGCCGGAATACATCTCCACCAGCTTCTTGGTAATAATCAGTCCGAGACCCGAGCCTTGCTGCTCATGAAACTCGCGGTTAAATTGCATGTAGGCGCCAATTCTGGGAATGTCTGTCGCCTGGATGCCTCTGCCGGCATCTTTAACAGTCAAACAGAATTTTTGGTTCTCCATGTTGCATGCAATGAGTACCGGATCGCCCGGATTGGAAAACTTGAAGGCATTGTCAGTCAGCTCTTCCATAATTTTCAAAAATTCCGAATTGCCTATGTAAGCCACACCATCATTCGTATTGAATTTCAGATCTTCCTTACGGTTGTAACTCCCGGCTACCTCTTCTGCCACCTCCCTGCAAATTTTATCAAGTGATTTCAATTCATGCACCTCCAGGTCTTCGCCCTTTCTCACTTCCAGTTGGGCATAAGCCAGGTAGTTCTGGATGAGCCTGTACA
The DNA here is from genome assembly GCA_964528535.1 of uncultured Tangfeifania sp. GTDB lineage: Bacteria > Bacteroidota > Bacteroidia > Bacteroidales > Prolixibacteraceae > CAINVV01. Next base: position 3,329 of record CAZGSQ010000123.1, read on the forward strand.
ACCGCATGGCACTGTCGTAGATATTTTTTCCCATGTGAGGAAGTTCCTCCCTCGTAACGGATTCGGGGTAATCCATCAGCAACTGGCCGTAGCCAATCATGCCGTTGAGTGGTGTTCTCAGTTCGTGTGGCAGGTGTCTGATGATGTTTTCGCGAAGCTCATTGAGTGATGACTCTCTTTTTGCTTTGAATTCACTTGCCTTCTGCAACCTGGTGTTCACCGCATTGAGTAGTTCCATGCGGGTATAGGGTTTGGTGATGTAGTCGTCTGAGCCAAGTTCCATCCCAGTGCGCTGGTCGGATCTTTCGGAAAGGGCTGTCATGAAGATGAATGGGATCAACCTCGTTTTCTCAGCATTGCGTATTTCTGAAAGTACCTGGTATCCGTCCTTCTCAGGCATCATGATGTCGCAGAGAATCAAGTCGGGCTGGTGACGTTGGGCCGCAACTATCCCTGTTGCCCCATTTTCTGCCTCAAAGACCTCAAACCCTTCGAACTTCAGAATTTCGGAAACACCCATTCTGAGCTGCAACTCATCTTCAATAACCAATATTTTTCTCATTTTTATCTAATTTATTTTTTGCGATTGGAGGATATCCCCAACCGAGTCATTCATCCTGGACACCCATTTATGTAGAGGAGCACAAAATTTTAGTCATTTTCTGGTATCCGCTCTTTTGGAAGATGAACCACAAACAGACTTCCCTTTCCGACACTTGTTTCGTAGGTGACCTCTCCGCCATGCAACTTTACAGACTCTCGTACGATGTTCAATCCCAATCCATTACCATGAAATTGTTTGGCATTTTCGGCCCTGAAGAAAGGTTGAAACAGATTCTTCTGATCGGACTCGGGGATTCCTATTCCGTTGTCTTCGATGCTCAGGAGAATTTCTCTCTCAAGTTGATGCAACCTGATCCTGACCACCGGATTGGGTTGGGCATATTTGATCGCATTGGAGATCAGATTATTCAGAACCTGAACCATTAACCTGTTGTCAAGAAACATAGGCAAACTTTCAAATTGACAATCGAACAGGATCTTATTTTCCAGCAGTATGTCATTGTTGAAGTCCTTGATAACCGCTTGGCAGAGTCCAACATATTCGACCTCCTGCGGATGAAAATTCAGCTTTCCTTCCTGAATTTTAGAGACCTGCATCACGTCTGTCACTACTTTGGCAAGGTGCTGTACCTGACCCTTAATGTTCTTTAGTTTGGTGGCGATCTGTTGTTCGTCCATCTGCTTCCAATACGCCAGCAACGAATCGCCCATGATCAAAATGGAGGCAAGTGGCGTCCTGAATTCGTGGGAGGCCATCGAGACAAACCTCGATTTCAATTCGCTCAACTCCTTCTCTTTTGCTATGGCTGCCCGCAAACTCTCCTCAAATTCCTTTCGGGAGGTGATGTCGATTTTGATGGCTATAAAATTGGCTATCCGCCCCTTGAAATCGTGGACCGGGGTAATGGTCAGCTCTTCGGGATAGAATGTTCCGTCTTTCTTCTTGTTGACGATCTCTCCGCTCCAGACATTCCCCGAGAGGATGGTCTGCCACATATCTTTGTAAAAGGCATCATCCTGCTTGCCAGACTTGAGCAGGAAACCATTGCTCTTTCCTATTGATTCTTCCTGCGAATAGCCTGATAACCTGGTAAAACTGGAGTTGACCCACTGGATGATCCCCTTCTTGTCTGTGATCACGATGGGAAAAGCAAATGATTCGAATGAGGAGCTCTGCATGCGCAATGCTGCCTCTGCATGAACCCTTTCTGTGATGTCTCTCGAAATTCCGAAAAGCACATCTTTGCCATCCCATTTCCCGAGTATCACCCGCGTCTCCACCGGAATTTGTGTTCCATCTTTTGCCTCCAGTGGCACCGGACAATAGAGAGCCCTGCCTGCAAGCATTTCGCCTACAATGAAGCCTGCCTCATCCCTGCGGTCGGTCGGATGAACCTCCAGAACATGCATCGTTGAGAGCTCCTCGTTGGTGTAGCCAAGCCGTTTCCCTACCACCGAGTTGGTTTGGAGAATATGTGCATTGGTATCTAGGATGAACATAAAGTCGTCGATGGTCTCGAATAGCAGCCTGAAATTTTGCTGACTCGACAGCAGGGCCTTCTCGGTTCGGATCCTCGAGATGGTGCCCCCAATCTGCATCACGAGTGATTCGATGGAGGATTGAATATTTTCATAAAAACTGACAGATTTGCTCGAACCCAAATTGAATGAACCAATTACCTTCCCTTCGTGCAGAATCGGAACAACGGCCAACCCCTGGAAAATCTCGAGTCCACCATTGGTTACCTCTGGGAATACGCTGTTGTTGTAGGGTCCGAAAATTGATTTGCCTTCGAGAACAAGTTTGAAATGCAATGAATCACTCGTATAGACTGATTTATCCATCAGAAAGTCGGCTGTTACCCCCTTGTGAACGATTAACTTCAGTGAATCACTCTCCTCATCGAGCAGATAAATTCCACCTGCGTCAATGTCGGCAATCTGGAAAATCGATTCAAGCGTCATTGTCAATGCCTCTTCCAGGTCGGCCGTGGCGCTCAACCTGGAGACGAGGTCGCGTTGAATGTGCACCAGCTGTTCTGAATTTTTTCGAACGGTAATGTCTTCAAAGATGTACAACCTGCCATGGTATTGATCCATCGCGTCCCTGATCTGGGCAGAAAACCTGCGGATCGTGCGGCCATCCACAAATGGAATTTCGTCTTCCAGCACCAATCGGTTGCTCTCGAACTGCAGCGGTTTGCACGACTCTGCGAAGGCAGGAACATCCTTTAAAACGGGGAGGCAATCCGGAATTATACCGTTGTTTGTCAATTCTTTGTTTCGGATGGCCTCCTCGAGGTGCGTGATGCCCCATATCTCGCAAAACCTGTGGTTGGCGAAGAGTATCTCATCAGTTCTGTTGTCTACGACCAGAAAAGCAAGTGGTGAGGATTCCGACATCTTCTTCAGGAACTCCTCGTTCCAGAGCAGTGCCATTTCGACTTGCTTGCGCTGGCTGATGTCGCGGACGATGGAGAGTGCTTCATCTTCGGATATGGCATGAATCCTGTTTTCGTAGAAGCGTCTTTGCCCATTCACAAACAGTTCGTATTCAAAAGTAATGGTCTCCCTGGTCAGAAAAGAGCGTTGAAGGGCATCAACTGCCAGTGAGGATACTTCGGGGGGAAGCGTTTCCCGTATACTTTTGCCCAGGAACAACTCCTCAGCCACATACAACGATGCATCAGAATCGGCATGGGAGGAGAGAAAAATTCCCTCCTTGTCAAGCGTGAACATCAGATCAGGAATGGCAGAAAGTATGGCTGCATTCTCATTTTCACTTCTTTTCAGCTGCTCAGTAGACCGCACTCGGTCAGTGATGTCGATTGCAGAGGTCAGGACCCCCGAAATAACTCCGTTTTGGAGATAGGGGGTGTAGGTAATCTGAAGAATCCGCAGCGCCCCATGTTTGTCCTTCAGCCTGTTTTCGAAGGTAACTATTTGGCCGTCCAAAGCTTTTTGAAGATTTGGAAAGGCCTTCCCGTAGATATTTTTTCCGAGAATCTCCTCCAGCCTTTTCCCGATACAACCCTCCTCGGGAACATTGAATATTGATTCAAAAGCATTGTTGGCGAAAGTCAATTCCAAATCGAGGTTCAAGAGCGAGATAATCACCGGAACATTGTCAGTGATTTGCACAAGCGTTTTCTCTTTGAGCTCAAGAGCCATTGCTGCGGCCTTCCGTTCCGTGATATCTATGACTGTAGCCAACACCCCTTCAATCGCATTGTTTTGGTAATAGGGAAGGTAGGTTGTTTGAATGTTGCGCTCTTCTCCCTTGTGGTTCTTCAATTGGTTTTCGAATGTCGAAGTTTCCCCTTCCAGGGCCTTCAGCAGGAATGGATAAGCCTTTTCGTAAATGTGTGCCGGAAGTATGTCAACTATTTTCCTGCCTACTATTTGGGATTTCCCGATGTTGAAGAATTTTTCATAGGCACTGTTGGCAAAGGTGTATTCCAGGTTCCTGTTGGAAAGGGCAATGAGCACAGGCACTCCATCCGTAATTTGGGTGAGTGTCCGCTCGTTGTTTCTGAGCTCCGCTTCAATTTTTTTCCTATCGGTGATGTCGTGAATGATCGAAAACAGCAAACTTTCTCTTGCCATCACAATTGGCGTCGAGTGAACCTCCACCATCCTTATTTCACCCGATGCGAGCCGGTGCTGGAATTCAAAATAGTTGCGCTTCTGGGTCATGGCCAGCAGCATCAAGTCCTTGACCTGCTCCTTCTCAAAGGCATTGATATCCGCCATTTTCAACGGATTTTTTTCGTCAAAACGGTATCCGTAAAAATTCCTGGCGGCTTCGTTGGCGTCGACAATAGCTCCCGTCTCAGGATTGACCAGAAGCATTACCGCCGCATGGTCGTGAAACATGGTGTGAAAACGCTCTTCACTTTCGCGCAGCGATTTTACAGCACTTTTCTCCTTGGATATGTCCATGGCCACGCCTATGTATCCACCAATACTTCCATCCGGCGCTTCATAATGGGAAACAGTCAGTTTAACGGGGAAACAGCTGTTGTCCTTCCTCCTGTATTGCCATTCGGTGGTGTTGGTTAACATCAGATTGACGAGGGTGGAGAAGATGCTGAAATCCGCTTCGATTTTTTCGCCTGTTACAATGGAAAGCTCAGAAGCTTTCGCTTCAAGTTCCTTGCGGTCATGGAAAAATATGGGGGAGGCGATCCCAACGATTTCACTTGCCTTGTATCCGAGCATCAATTCTGCTGCCGAATTGAAGGTCTGAATAACTCCATCCTTGTTGGTGGAGATAATCGCCAGACCGGCGTTTTCGTTGATCACATGCTGGAGATTGGAGAGCCTGAAAATTTCTCTTGTGCGCTCTTCGACCCGTTCTTCGAGCTGATGGTTGACAATATTCAGCTGCTGATTCGATTTTTCAAGGGCTTCCCTTGCCTGATTGATCTCTATAAATCCTGACATAATGCGGGATATGGCATTCAGGATGTCAATCTTATCTCTTTCCCACAGACGGTGGCTCATGCAATCGTCGAAACCGATGAACCCCGAATACCTGCCCCCGGTCTTAATTGGGACTACCAAAATTGAAAGTATGTTCTGTGGCCTCAGTATCTCTCTGGTTGCCTCGTCGGGAATATCTTCGATGTCTGAATAACAAATGATCTGCTCATTCAAGAGAGTCTCGATCCACCAGGGCATAGCGTCCAGCGGAATCCCTTGAAGTTCAACTATTTGCGGAATGATATCCGGAGCACACCATTCGTGGGTGTTGGTCATGGTGTTGGTCTTGTAGAGGTGCTCAAAAAGATACACGCGACTCACATCAAGTGTCTTACCCATTTCGGAAAGCGAATAATTGAGAAATTCGTTGAGATTGGTACTGTGTAGCGTTTTCGCGGAGATCCTTGCCAGGAGGTTTTCGTTGTTAAGCAACCTGTGGATTTGTTCTTCCGATTGTTTTCTTTTTGTGATGTCTCTGATGCTGCCAATAATCTTATCAGGATGGCCCTCTTTGCTGTTTACAAGCCGCGAGGAGATTGCCACATGGACTGCTGAACCATCTGCGTTGCGAAGCGAGATGTCGTAATCTGTGACGCTTCCTTTTGACATCAATGTATCATAAAAAGCCGTCCTATCGCTTGGATCAGCATAAAAACTAACAAGCGATCTTCCCAAAAGATCCTCCCTGGTATAGGCACCCCTTGAGATCACATCAATGGTGCGGCCTATTTCGGTAAGCGTACCCTCCGTCGAAGCCTCATAATAAACATCTTCCATGTTCTCGAAGATGTTGCGGTATTTCCCGATATCGGCCATTGCCTGTTCCTTCTCGAGCCTGATCCGGACATTCTCCTGTTCCAATTCCAAGAGGCGTGCCTCCATTGCTGAAGAAGCGCCTTTGTCATCGGTGCTTCGGCTTGTCTTTTGATCCACTTTGGGAGGTATCACTTTTTTCATGGTATGTTCAGATCGAATAGCTGGAAGTCCCGTTCGGTTTATACATTTGTTCAGATTATTTTTTTGACAAATTCAAACATTTTGAAAGGCGGATACCTGAAGGGCAAATCAATCCACCTACGGGAGGTGACGATGGCCCTTGCATGGCTGAAAGCCAGGAAGCTGATGTGGCCATGGTAGCTACCCATGCCGCTGTTGCCAACTCCGCCGAAAGGCAGATGGTGGTTTGCGATGTGGATCAGCGTGTCGTTGATACAACCGCCCCCCGAAGAGGTTTTTAAGATCATCTCCCTGGCTTCCATGCTGTTGCCAAAATAATAGAAGGCCAAAGGCTTCTCATTTTCGTTCACATAGGTCAGGACCTCTTCAATTTTTCCAAAAGTCATCACCGGCAAAAGTGGTCCGAAGATCTCTTCCTGCATGATCGGAAACTGGGGTTGAACCCCGTCGATCAGGGTTGGGGCAATGAAGCGCTCGGCAGGGTCGGTCTCGCCGCCAAAAACGATCTTCCCATGAAGCATCAGTTTTTGCAGACGTTCCATGGCCTGATCGTTGACAATGCGGGGATAGAACCTGCTTTTTTTGATTTCCTTTCCATACAACGCTTCGATAGCAGAGATCAATTCCTTGATTAACTGATCTTTCACAGATTGGTGCACGAAAAGGTAATCGGGAGCAATGCAAGTCTGACCGGCATTGATACATTTGCCCCAGGCAATTCGCCTGGCGGCCATTTTGATGTTGGCCCCTTCATCGACAACACAGGGGCTCTTGCCACCCAGTTCAAGCACGACTGGTGTCAGAAACCTTGCCGCTGCCTTCATCACGATTTTCCCTAGCGAAGGGCTTCCGGTGAAGAAAATCACGTCGAAGCGCTGTTCGAGCAGCATGCTGTTCACCGCTCTCCCACCCTGAACAATGGCCACATAACTGGGATCAAATATCTCTGCGACCAGCTCTTCCATCAGTTTGGCGATGTTGGGAGTGTAAGGCGATGGTTTCAGCACTGCGCAACATCCCGACGAGATGGCCCCCACCAGCGGATTGAGCAACAGTTGAAAGGGATAGTTCCATGGAGCGATGATCAGGGCTGTGCCGAGCGGTTCAGCATGGATGCGGCTCGAAGAGGGCAAAAGCTGCAGTGGCGTCGCCACACGTCGCGGTCGGGCCCAGCACTTGAGGTGTCTCAGGTGGTTGTCTAACTCCTGCAAGACAATGCTGATTTCTGTAAGATATACCTCTTCGGGCGATTTGTGAAGATCGAGCCAAAGGGCATCCGTGATCCTTTTCTCATTCCGAAGGATGACAGACTTAAATTTTTTCAGGTTCTCTTTTCTGAAAACCAACGACTTGGTGGCATTTGTCAGGAAAAAAGCATGCTGCTTACTGACAAGGGATTCTATGGTTGTTTGTGTGCTATCTTGCATGTTTGGTTGCAGTTAAAGTTTACGGCCTTCGAAATGATCCATTGTCTTGTAGATTCCAAGCACATTGCCTACCAGGAAGTCGAAGACCGGGATTGGGAACAACCCCTGGCACAACCTCACAAAATGAATAATCAGCGGCATCTTCACGAAAAACTTATTTTTCTCGATGCCACGAATGATCTGTCGGGATACCTTTTGAGGCTTCAACACCGGCAAGATGGAGGAGCGAACGCCATCGAACATGCCCGTGTTGATGTAGTAAGGTGTCACCGTAGTGATGCCAACCTTGGTTTTAAGTTGCTGCATCTCAATCCTGACACTGTCGGACCATCCCACTACCGACCATTTGCTGGCCGCGTAGACAGACATCCTCGGGTTTGAAATCAGCCCTGCAGAAGAGGCTATGTTGCAGATGTGTCCCGATCCTCGGGCAATCATATCCGGCAAAAACTGGAGCGCTACCAGCATGGGGGCATTTGCATTGATCTCCATGAGATCGGAAGAGCACACGTCTGAACTCCAGTCACCTGAAGCTATC
>CAZGSQ010000124.1:0-11285 GCA_964528535.1 uncultured Tangfeifania sp.
TTAACTTTTAAGAATTTCACTTTAAATGTTCGTACGGACTTTGCTTTGGGACATATTCAAATGGATCAGATGCAGATGTGGGCGTTGGGTACCTTTCAAGGAGAATTTGCTCCAACGACTTATGTTAATGATACCTGGACCCCCTCTAATCCGAACGCCACTTTTCCCAGGTATGTTTGGGCGGACCAGCTGAACACAAAGAATTTCGACCGTCCGAGTAGTATGTTCTGGAAAAATTCCAGTTACCTGACATTCAGGGAAGTCTCTCTGAGTTACAAGCTTCCTGCTTCTCTTTTAAAGAAAGCTAAGATCGGCGGTTTGGTGTTGACCGTCTCCGGGCAAAACCTTGGATATATTAAGGACAAACAGCTGAATTTCCCTGAACGCAGTGGAAATCAGAATGGCGCCTACACGATTCCGACCCAGTTAATCCTTGGCGCAGACATTACTTTCTAATAAAAAATTACAATATACTCTTAGAAAAGGATTATGAAAAAGATTAAATATTATATAATAGCAAGTCTCTTTGCATTTGCTGCCTTCTCTTGCAAAAAGACGCTTGAACTCGCTCCGGAAGATTATTTTGGCGATGGAAATTTCTGGCAAAATGAAGCTCAGGTTACAAATTTCATGGTAGGCATTCACAAGCAATTGAGAGATAATCAGTTCATGCTTCTCCGGTTGGGTGAGATGCGAGGTGGCATTTACAGCAATGTAGATCGTCAGAGCACTTCCTTGAACGAGTTACCCATCATCGAGCAAAGGATCGATGAAAATTCATCGGGTATCTCATCCTGGGCCGGATTGTATGTGCCGATTTTGCAGATCAATCTTTTTATTCAAAAAGTGGGAACAGTTACCTTCCTGACAGATGCAAAAAAGAATTATTTCCTTGGACAAGCTTATGGATTAAGGGCTTTCTACTATTTCCACCTGCTTCGTACGTATGGCGGTGTGCCACTTCGTTTGGAGCCGGAGGTACTCAACGGAAATACTGATCCGGTACTGCTTCGCAAAGCAAGATCGTCAGAGGCTGAGACGCTTACCTCCATCAAGAGCGATCTCACAAAATCAGTGGGATTCTTCGGTACCTCGGCAAGTCCGGCTGAAAAAAGCCAGTGGAGTCCGAAAGCATCACTCATGCTAAAAGGTGAAGTAATGTTGTGGTCGGCAAAAGTTTATGGTACCAGTGCCGATTTGGCCGATGCAAAGTCAGCGCTCAATGCCATCAGTGGCAATACTTTGCAAACAAACTTCGCCAATGCATTTGCCTTTGCACAAAAGAACAACAACGAGATTATTTTTGCCCTTCGTTTCCAGGTGGGTGAGGCAGAGATGACAGGAGTTTCGCAGTACCTTTACTCGACTTTTAATTTCGACAACCTGCATTACAAAGATTCACTTGCAAGTGGACCACTGTTGGTTGATCCGTTGGTGATTGCGGCAACCAATTCGCAACAGATCATCCAGCGTTACGGATATACTTTCGAATTGTTCAAAGCCTATGATGTGAAAGACAAACGGCGCGATGCGACCTTCTACGACTATTACAAAGTCACAAAAGTTCCCTATGCCATCAATATCAGAAATACTGCCCTTGTCAAATTTCTGGGAACAATCAATGCCAACAAGAGATACTTCTCAGACGATTGGCCCATTTACCGCGAAGCCGACAGGTTGCTGATGTTGGCTGAGATTGCAAATGCCGAAGGCAATGATCCATCCGCCTTCATCAAGCCGGTTCGCGATCGTGCATTTGCCCCAGCCGCTGACCCGACACCTTTTGTCAATTCGTCCAAAGACAAGAACGAGCTGGCAATTTTCGCCGAAAGGATGAAGGAGTTTGTTCATGAGGGCAGGAGTTGGTACGATTTAAGGAGAATGAAATTTGGGGTTGATCCGCTGGTCTTCAAAAGCACAAGCCATGGATACGGTGTCTTGAACAAATCCACCCAATCCCACATGATATTGTGGCCAATCGACAAAGCCATCTGGACAAATGATCCTACGGTAAACCAAACTCCCGGCTATACCACCTCCAAACCTGCCAATTGATTTGTTTTTAATTTAAATAGCAGTACATTGGGTAAATTTACAGCCTGATGTACTGCTTTACCTGCCAAAGACCTGTCCCATCGATCCTGATGAAGCCCTTGCTTTTTGAGTAGGTGAGGGTGTGGATCAGTAAAAATTTCTGACATGAAGATATTTTTTGTCCTGCTTTTCTCCATTCTGTTTGGCGCACAATGCACAAAGAGCACCCAGGCTGAGACTACCCCTGGAAAAATCTTAAGTGTTCAGCTGAGGCCTTCTGGTATCCCTCTATTTATCGGAAAGTCTGATGTTTCGCTTTACGAACTGAACATCCTTTTTGAGGAGGGTGGAAGCAACAAGGAACTAAGATCCATTACCCTAAATTTTACGCCAGGTAGTCAAACTTCCGGCATCTCCTCCTTAATGGTAGAAAATGCAGGAACATCCACCTCTGTTTTTGCGACCTCTCAAAATGTGGTCAATAAAACGACGCTTGCGGGAGACAGAAAGTTGGCCTTGGGGTCAAACTTCTTCCACTTGAAATTCACCCTTCATCCCAATGTCAGGCTTGAGGAAAGTTTTGAAATTCAGGATCTGGAACTCGGTTTTGATGGCAACCAGACAGTTAAAGTCGTTCCTGAATCAAAATTTGTATACCGTCCCGCAATCTTGTTGCGAGCTGCCGGCCAGGACCAGGTCAATACTTTCCGAATTCCGGGCTTGGTCACTACCAGGAAGGGTACCCTCCTGGCAGTCTACGACAACAGGTATCTTGGCAGTGGGGACCTTCAGGGAGACATCGATGTTGGGATGAGCCGAAGTACGGATGGGGGCAAAAATTGGGAACCTATGAAGGTGATACTTGACATGGGAACTTACAACAATCTGCCGCAGAACCAGAATGGAATTGGTGATCCCTCCATTCTGGTCGATCAAGCCACCAATACGATCTGGGTAGCCGGTTTGTGGGTCAGTGGGATACCAGGACAGTCTGCATGGAACGGATCCAAACCCGGCATGAAACCGGGTGAGACAGGCCAGTTCGTTTTAGCAAGGAGTGACGATGACGGGGTAACCTGGTCACAACCCATCAACATCACAACGCAGTGCAAGAAACCGGAATGGAATCTCTTTTTCCAGGGACCCGGCAAAGGCATTGCCATGAAGGATGGAACACTCATCTTTCCTGCACAGTATAAGGATGCTCAGTCGATACCCTATTCCACAATTATTTACAGCAAAGACCATGGCCAAACCTGGGCCGTGGGAACCGGAGCCAAATCGAACACAACTGAATCACAGGTAGTTCAATTGATGGATGGCTCACTGATGCTGAACATGCGCGACGACCGCAACAAAACAGAGAAGGGTGATCAGAATGGCCGGGCCATTTGCACCACCAAAGACTTGGGCCAGTCGTGGACTGTACATCCCTCTTCCAATTCGGCACTTCCCGAATCCAATTGCCAGGCAAGCATCATCTCGGCAACCGTTCTGTTGAATGGTGCCCAGCGGGAGGTGCTTCTCTTCTCCAATCCCAATGATAAATTTCAGAGATCTCACATGACCATCAAAGCCAGTATGGACCAAGGCCTTACGTGGCCAGCAGGCCTGCAGTTGGAACTCAACAGCGCCGATTCATTTGGCTATTCTTGTCTAACCATGGTCGATGACCAGACGATCGGAATTCTTTATGAGGGAACGAAAGAGCTTTATTTCCAGAAAATCAGCATCTCCGAAATGTTCAATAGCCTCCAAAAATAGGATGCCATGATGAGCGAGCGGAATACAATTAAATTTGTTGACAGCAGCATAGGAATAGTTTTTCTACTCCTGATGGTCCTATTTCCATCTTTGTTGTATGGTGCCTGGAAGGTACCTCTCCCATCGTTGATCCCCTCACCACAAAGAATAACCTGGAATGGACAACGGTTTTGTCATGGCCTGAATTCCGACCGGTTTGTGAAGCGGCTAACAGCCAACCTCTCTGAAGTAGTTTGGAATCCTTCGGAAGCTTATACCCTCAAAGTAAGTTCAGACTCCATCATCCTGACTGCCCTGACGCAGCAGGGACTCTTTCGCGGAGTTCAGACGTTGCATCAACTGACTGTTACAAGCGAAACATCAACCTATGTAACCGGTTGTTCCATTACCGACTGGCCCGCTTTTGCCATTCGGGGTTTCATGCAGGATGTGGGCAGAAATTTTATGCCTCTCACCTTGCTGAAGGAGCAGATAGATGTGATGGCTGCCTACAAATACAATGTTTTTCACCTACATTTCACGGACAACCCCGGATGGCGACTCGAAAGCAAGAGATACCCTCAGCTGCATGCCGCTTCGTCGATGAGCCGCTGGCCCGGGCAATATTATACCCAGGAAAATTTTCTTGACCTGATCCAATATTGTGGTGACAGGTACATTACCCTCATTCCTGAATTCGACATTCCGGGCCATTGCGAATCATTCCGGAGGGCATTTTCCCTCGATTCGATGCGTGATCCGAAGGTTCAGCCGATACTTTTGGATCTCATTGATGAGTTGTGCTCTTTGGTTCCCAAGGAGAAAATGCCCTACCTGCACCTGGGCACTGATGAAGTCTGGCAAAAGCATGAACAGCCTGCTCCTGGCTTGCTCAACGCGCTAATTGATCGGGTGAGGTCGCATGGAAGAGAAGTAATTGTCTGGCGACCCGGGCAGCAAATCGATGACGATCAAAATAGTGTCACTCAACTCTGGTCGGCAGGTGGGAAGCCAAAGGAGGGTCATCCCTACATCGATTCGCGCCTGAATTACCTCAACCATTTGGATCCGCTTGCCGGAGTAGCCCAATTGTATTTCGACAGAATCTGCAACAAAGCGCATGGAGATGCGATGGCTCTTGGCGGAATACTTTGTTGCTGGAACGACAATAATGTCAAAAATGCGGCGGATATTCTGGTACAAAATCCGGTTTACCCTGGATTACTAACCTACAGCGAGACCTCCTGGAAGGGTCAGTCGTTTGACTCTGCCGACAACTTTCTGGCCAAAATTCCTTCCAAAGAGAATCCGTTGTTCACGGAATTCCAGCAATTTGAAAATAGGCTGACAAGGCACCGCGATCTCTATTTCAAGGGGAAACCCTTCCCCTATGTGAGGCAGACGGACATTGAATGGAGCTTATTGGGGCCATTCAACAACCATGGAGATGTAAATCAAAGTTTTGCCGTTGAAAGAAACATGGCGAAAAGTTGTACCGCACAGGGGAAAGAATTCAAATGGGAGGGTCCGGTTAGAGGAGGAACCATCCATGTCAAACATTTCTTTGGATTTCCCTCTTATGTCTCTGAAAAACAGGGCACCATTTATGCTGCTACAAATATTTGGTCGCCTGTCGACCAGGAGACAGGATGCTGGATCGGGTTCCACGACTGGTCGCGGTCGGGTGGGCGGAGAGGAGGCCCTTTCCCGGTGCAAGGGCAGTGGCACAATACCAATCCAAAGGTTTGGGTCAACGGCACTGCTGTGGCTCCGCCAGTTTGGAACAATCCGGGATTGGATGCGAAGAGTGAAGAGATTCCTTTCTCGGATGAAAATTTTAGTTTTAGGCAACCTGCGAAGATTCACCTGAAAAAAGGCTGGAATCAGGTTCTGTTGAAGGTTCCACAAGGTGGAAAGTCGTGGAAATGGATGTTTACTTTCGTTCCTGTGAAATTTAAGAGAGGTGTGCTCAAAGAGGTGGAAGGCTTGAAATATTCAACAAATCCCCAACTCGATTCAGACGTTTTCAGCCTGTCACCCGCTTTCGGTGAGCACATGGTCTTTCAACAAAACAACCCCATTCATTTGTCAGGCACTGCCGGTGTTGGGGATGAAATCAGCCTGAAAATTGCAAATCAATCGGGAAACTGTGTTGCCGATGTGGAGGGCAAATGGAGACTGACACTGCCTCAGGTTCCTGCCGGAGGGCCCTATTCTTTGCAAGTTTCTGTCAATGGAAAAATTAATGTTGATTGGAAAGATATCCTGGTAGGAGAAGTTTGGTTCTGTTCGGGACAGTCGAACATGGAGTTCAGGCTGGATCAGTCGGAAAATGGAAAATTGGCGGTCTCCAGGGCTGATGACAACCAAATGAGGATGGTAAATTTTCATTCGATTGCTGCCACTTCCGACATTGCCTGGGATTCCTTGACGCTTGGAAGGGTTCAGCAATTAGACTATTTTGAAGGATCCTGGCAGAAGGATTCCCCCTCGGCCGCTTCCGGATTTTCTGCCATTGCCTATCATTTTGGCAAAGTTCTAAGAGCAAAACTCGGGGTACCGGTTGGCCTTGTCGAGGTTGCTGTAGGCGGGGCACCCGTCGAGTCATTTATAGATCGTACCAACATTGATGCAAATCCGGAATTGTCGAACATCAATGCCAATTGGTTTGGAAATGATTTGGTAATGGAGTGGTGCAGGCAACGTGCAGTGAAAAATTTATCCCTGGGAAGCAATTTGTTGCAAAAACATCCATTCTTTCCAGGATATGTTTTTGAAGCAGGAATCTACCCATTCAAAGATTTGCCGGTTAGGGGCATCATCTGGTACCAGGGCGAGTCAAATGCACACAATTCAAGCTTTTACGAGACTGCTTTGCCCGAATTGGTCAGATCTTTGAGGACTTTGTGGAACAGCAATGAGTTGCCTTTTATCTTTGCGCAACTCTCCGCTATCCAACGAACGGGTTGGGAGGTATTCAGGGATACCCAGCGACGTTTGGCAGGAAAGATCGACCATGCTGCCCTGGTGGTCACTTCCGATCTGGGTGATTCACTCAATGTGCATCCTATTCGGAAAAAAGAGATTGGTTATCGTTTTGCCCTGCAGGCGCTGCAGAAAGTTTACAAGAAGGGAGTATTGGCGGATGGCCCTTTGCCCGAAAAAGCAAAGAAAGTTGGTGGATCCGTTGTAGAAATTTCCTTCCTCCCCATTCAAAAACTGAAAACATCAGATGGTGAAACGCTGCGTGAACTCGAAGTATGTGGGAAAGAAGGGCAATTTCATACAGTACCAGGGTTGCTTGCAGCGAATAAAATTGTCATAAAAATTAAAAATAAGGATGTTAAAATGGTCAGATATGGCTGGAAACCTTATTGGCGGGGGAATCTGGTCAATCAGGATGGTTTACCAGCATCAACATTTTGTCTAATAGTCAATTAAAGGATATATTATGGAAAGATTTGAAGGACTTATTGCCGCACCTTTCGCTCCAATGAACAAAAGTGGAGAGGTCATGTACGACAGAATCGAAAATTATTACGACTTCCTGGCTAAGAATGGAGTAGTCGGCGCATTCATAAATGGCTCAACAGGGGAAGGTGTCTCTCTCTCGCAAAGGGAAAAGATGAAGATTACAGAAATGTGGACCGACTGTGCCAAATCCAGAAAGACAGTGAAGGTAATCAGCCTTGTTGGCGGAACCTCTTATGTGGAATGTATAGAAAATGCCATTCATGCCAGAGCATGTGGTGTGCATGCCATTGCCCTGCTCGCGCCCTATTATTTCAAGCCTGCTTCGGCCAAACAATTGGCTGAGTTTGTCGGCAAAGTGGCAGAGAAAGTGCCGGACTTACCTGTCTATTTCTACCACATCCCGGTGCTTTCGGGATGCAATGTCCCCATGCTGGATTTTTTGAAGGAGGTCGCAAATTTTATTCCCAACCTGGTTGGAATCAAGTATACCCACGAAGATTTTATGGATTTCCTGAGCTGTACCCATTTCCTGGATGGGAAATACGAGATGATGTGGGGACGCGATGAAAACATGCTTTCGGCACTGGTGCTCGGGACCAGGAGTGCAGTTGGAAGTACCTTCAATTATGCAGCGCCCATTTATATAAAGATGATTGAAGCCCACGACAAGGGTGATTTGGTTTCGGCCCGCAGACTTCAGCAACAATCCATCAACATGATCATGCTGCTGGGGAAATATGGAGGTATTGCAACAGGCAAGGCCTATATGAAATACATTGGCATGGATTGCGGCGAGTTCCGTTCACCCATCAAAAACATGGGAGAGAGCAAATTCGAAAAATTTAAAGAGGATGTCAATGCCCTCGGCATGGCACATCTTTTTTCGAAAGTATCATTTTAAGTTTGACATCCCGACCGATAACATTTTAGTTAGTACCAAACCAGTAAAACCAGACCAAGTAGTTAATTTTACCAAATGGTAAGCAACAAAATTTTAGCCGCAGGCATTTTTCTGAGTTGCATTC
This sequence comes from uncultured Tangfeifania sp., assembly GCA_964528535.1. Classification (GTDB taxonomy): domain Bacteria; phylum Bacteroidota; class Bacteroidia; order Bacteroidales; family Prolixibacteraceae; genus CAINVV01. The sequence continues at coordinate 8,277 of CAZGSQ010000124.1, forward strand.
TGGCAATAGGATGCACGACTACCAGGAACATCATGAACCAGAAATTGATTAAAATTAATTTATTTGCAAGTGCAACCGAAGGATACAATACCTTCAGAATCCCGGCGATTGTAACCTCAAAAAGGGGGACCATCCTTGCCTTTGCGGAAGGCAGGAAAAACAACTCCTCAGATACAGGCAACATTGATCTGGTGATGAAGCGTTCAGAAGACAATGGGAAAACCTGGAGCAACCTGAATGTTTTATGGGATGACGGCGAAAATGTCTGCGGTAATCCGGCTCCCGTAGTGGACAACCTGACCGGCACTATCTTTCTATTATCTACCTGGAACCATGGAAATGATCATGAGTCGCAGATAATCAACCAAACGAGTAAAGATAGTCGCCGGATTTTTATCATGCAATCATCCGATGATGGAAAGACCTGGTCCACTCCTTTGGATATCACAGCAACAGTTAAATTGGCCAACTGGACCTGGTATGCAACTGGACCTTGTCACGGAATCCAACTGGGGATGGGCAAAAATGCTGGCAGATTGATCATCCCATGCGACCATATTGAAGCCGTCTCAAAGAAATATTTTTCCCATGTAATTTATTCTGATGACCATGGCAAAACCTGGCAGCTTGGCGGCTCTACACGCCAGGATAACGTAAATGAATGCACTGTTGCCGAATTGTCCGATGGCAGACTGATGTTAAACATGAGAAATTACGACCGGAATCAAAAATCCAGAATGGTGTCAATTAGCAGTGATGCTGGCATGACCTGGGGTAATATCTACAATGACAATACACTCGTTGAACCCATATGCCAGGGATCATTGCTTGCAATTCCAGCTAAGAGTAAGGGGCGAATAAACCTGCTCTTTTTGAACCCTGCCGACATGACCAAACGTCAAAATATGACTTTACGGCTTAGCTGCGACGATGGGTCAACCTGGACAAAAGCAAGGGTTTTACATCCTGGCCCTTCTGCTTATGCAGATATGACAATTCTCCCAGCCGACAGAATTGGTTGCTTTTACGAGGCCGGGGTTTCAAATCCTTACCAGGGAATCATCTACGAAGAAATGCCTCTGGAATTTCTTGGCAAATGGTAATTTAGGTCACAGATTGAGATCGCTCACCTCAACCCGGATCAAAATATTTTTCAAAAGCGCCAAACACAAACAATTTTATAGATGGAAAAAGATTTCAAGAAATTAGCCGCTCAGTACAAAAGCGAACTTTTCGACAATGTGATCCCATTTTGGATGACAAATTCTCCAGATAGGGACCAGGGTGGCTTTTTTACCTGCCTCGACCAGGAGGGAAAAGTCTTCGATACAGATAAATTTGTCTGGTTGCAGGGAAGAGAAGTTTGGATGTTCGCTTTCCTTTACAACAAGGTAGAACAACGTCCTGAATGGCTGGAGATGGCGCAGCATGGTGCCAGATTTCTTATGGAACATGGCCGTAATCCGGAAGGCAACTGGTATTTCTCACTGAGCCGCGAGGGGAGGCCATTGGTAGAAGCTTACAATATTTTTTCAGATTGTTTCGCTACCATGGCCTTTGGCCAGCTGTCGATTTCGACTGGAAACGAAAAATATGCACAAATTGCCAAAACTACTTTCGAAAACATTTTGCGGAGGAGCGGAAATCCCAAGGGGAAATACAACAAAACGGTGGGAGATATCCGACCGCTAAAAGGATTCTCTCTGCCTATGATCCTATGCAATCTCTCCCTTGAGATGGAACATCTTTTGCCCAAGGAATTGGTCGAAGAGACCGTCGAAAGATGCATTCACGAAGTAATGGAGGTCTTCTATGACGAAAAGAGCGGACTTATCCTCGAGAATGTTCATCCGGACGGCAGCTTATCTGATTCTTTTGAGGGCAGATTGCTCAATCCGGGGCATGCCATCGAGGCGATGTGGTTTGTCATGGACTTGTCTGTCAGGCTACAACGTCCGGAATTGGCAGAGAAGGCAGTGAAAATAATTTTAGGTACTTTAGAGCGTGGTTGGGATACTGAATATGGGGGCATCTACTATTTCCTTGATTCCAAGGGTTATCCCCCACAACAATTGGAGTGGGACCAGAAACTTTGGTGGGTACATGTAGAGACACTGATCAGTTTGATCAAGGGAGTTGCCTTAACAGGAAGCCAGGAGTGTCTGGAATGGTTTGAAAAGGTACATGATTATACCTGGGCTCATTTTCCTGACCAGGGCAGGGGAGAGTGGTTCGGATATCTTAACCGCAGGGGAGAGGTGCTTTTGCCCCTGAAAGGTGGAAAATGGAAAGGTTGCTTCCACGTGCCACGCGGACTATATCAGGTTTGGAAAACGCTTGAAGAAATTAACGCAAAGTGCTAATTTCTTCAAGGTCAAAAACAACTAACAGCTAATTGTTAAGAGCTAACTGCCAATGACTAAAGATCAATACAACAAAATTTATCCCTGGGTGGTGGTGGCACTTTTGTGGGTGGTCGCCTTGCTGAATTACATGGACCGCCAGATGCTTTCGACCATGAAGGTGGCAATGATGGGAGATATCCATGAACTCGAGAAGGCCGAAAATTTTGGCCGGCTGATGGCCATCTTCCTCTGGATCTATGCGCTCATGAGTCCGATGGCCGGATTGATTGCCGACCGAATCAACAGGAAGTGGCTGATAGTCGGTAGTCTGGCTGTGTGGTCGGCCGTTACCCTCACCATGGGTTATTCTACCAGCTTCTCACAATTGTACTTTCTACGCGCCCTGATGGGAATTAGCGAGGCTTTGTACATTCCCTCTGCCTTGGCCTTGATCGCAGATTATCACCGTGGGAACACACGTTCCCTGGCTGTTGGGATCCACTTGTCGGGGCTTTATCTTGGTCAGGCCATGGGCGGATTCGGTGCCACCGTGGCGCACGAATATTCATGGCAACAGGCATTTCATATTTTTGGAATGGTAGGAATTATCTATAGTTTTGTACTTATCGTCTTTTTGAAGGATCCTCGCACAAAGGCTCCTGTA
>CAZGSQ010000125.1:0-11210 GCA_964528535.1 uncultured Tangfeifania sp.
AGAGACGATTTGGAAAAACTAGTGAACAAATCAGAATCTGACATGGTCAAAAGAGGTTTTTTTATTTTTCTGGCTTTATTTTTTAGCGCTCAAATCTACGCACAGACTGTTGCCGACAGTACAAATTTCTCCGTCTTCTACGATAGTCCGAAGCATTATACTCTTTCAGGAATCGAAATCAGTGGAATTCGCTTCCTGGATACAGAAGTTTTGAAGGGTCTTTCCGGATTAAATCTGGGTGATGATATTACCATCCCCGGTGATCAGGTTACCTCTGCCTTGCGCAAATATTGGAAACAAGGACTTTTCTCTGATGTTAAGATTTCGGCCACCAAAATTGTTGGGGACAAGATCTGGCTAAATGTCTATCTGCAGGAGCGCCCCAGACTCTCCGCCAAAAATTACCATGGTGTCAGCAAAGGTGAAAAAGAGGACATAGAGAAACAGGTAATGATGCTCATCGGTGGTCAGGTTACTGACAACCTTGTTAATACGGCGCAACGGCAAATTTTGAGTTTCTACCAGGGCAAAGGTTTTTACAACACAGAAGTCAGCATTGTTCAAAAGGACGATACCGCAAAACAAAATCAGGTGGCCCTGGATATCAATGTTAACAAGAAGACCAAGGTGAAAATCAGTAGTATAGAGTTTGTGGGGGTCAAACAGGTAAAAACTGCTACTCTTGAGCGATCGATGAAGAAGACAAAGGCAAAGAAGCTGATCAACTTCTTCTCATCCAAGAAGTTTCTCCAGGATAAGTTTGACGAAGATAAAATCAACCTGATCAAAAAATACAATGAAAATGGTTACCGTGATGCCATCATTGTGGCCGACACAATTTTAAAGGATACTACGAAAAATACAGTCAGGCTGAAGTACTGGATTGACGAGGGTAGAAGGTACTACATAAGAAACATTCGTTGGGTGGGCAATACCGTCTTAACCGATCAACAGCTATCCAGGGTACTTGGAATCAAGAAAGGTGATGTCTTCGATCAGAAATTACTCGACAAGCGGCTTACTGAAGATGATGATGCGGTATCGAACGAGTACCTGAATACCGGATACCTGTTCTTTAATTTGAATCCAGTAGAGGTAAAAGTAGAAAATGATTCAATCGATTTTGAGATGCGAATCGTGGAAGGCTCGCAGGCTACCATCAACTCGATTGGGATCAAGGGAAATACAAAAACCAACGAACATGTTGCCCGCAGGGAGCTTTATACTCGCCCCGGACAACTCTTCAGCAAAGAAAACATCATCCGTTCGGTACGTGAGTTGTCGCAAATGGGCCATTTCAACCCTGAGGCAATCAAGCCCGATGTGGTTCCCCATCCCGAAGACGGAACCGTCGACATCAATTACGAGCTCGAAGAGCGCGCCAACGACCAGGTGGAGCTCTCCGGAGGCTGGGGTGGTGGCATGTTTGTCGGAACAGTTGGCTTGAAATTCTCCAACTTCTCCGTCAGGAACATAGGCAACAAAAAGGCATGGCGTCCACTTCCTACCGGGGATGGTCAAACGCTTACCCTGCGTGCACAAACAAACGGTTCCTACTACCAGTCCTATAGTTTTTCCTTCACCGAACCATGGCTCGGTGGTAAAAAACCAAACTCTTTCACCTTCTCAATCTATTATTCATTGCAAACCAGTGGCAACAGTGCCTACAACTATGGCGGTTATGGCAATGGCATGTATGGCGGTGGTTACGGAGGGTATGGCAGCAGCTATGGAAGTGGATATGGCAGCAGTTACGGCAGCGGATACAACCAATACAGTTACGACATCACCCAGAAAATGGGCGTCGTGGGTGCCTCCATGGGACTCGGCTACAGATTAAAAAGACCCGACAACTATTTTACCCTCTACCACGAATTGTCCTACCAGCGTTACATCCTCAACAACTGGCAATATTTTATCTTCCAAAACGGAACCTCAAATACTTTGGCTTTCAAGACTGTCTTCGGAAGAAACTCCACGGATAGTCCACTTTACACCCGCAAGGGATCCAATTTTTCCTTTTCACTGGCCATAACGCCGCCCTTCTCACTCTTTTCGAACAAAGATTACAGCAGTACGACCATGACCTCTGCCGAACGCTACAAATATGTCGAATACCACAAATGGGCTTTCAAAGCAGATATCTTCACGCCACTTCAATCAAGGCCGGATGCCAAACTTATTTTAAGGACGAAATTTGAGACCGGCCTTTTGGGTTATTACAACAAAAACCTGAGATCACCTTTCGAATCCTATAAATTGGGAGGTGACGGTATGTCGGGATACAGTTCTTACGGTAGTGAATACATTGGTTTACGCGGTTATGAAAATAATTCGCTGACACCTCCCAAAGGGGGAAATATTTACGAGAAGATTACTGTCGAACTCAGGTATCCTATTACACTCTCTCAATCGGCCACCATATACGGTCTCGGTTTCCTTGAAGCCGGCAATGCATGGTACGATCTGGCAGATTACAATCCATTCAGTATCAAGAGATCGGCTGGTTTGGGAATCAGAATATTCCTTCCAATGTTCGGTCTAATGGGATTTGACTGGGGCTATGGTTTCGACGATGGTTATACCAAAGGTACCGGAGGTAGTCAGTTCCACTTCATCATGGGACAACAATTTTAAAAGTGTGGCTTCTATAGGTTGGCAACTTCACTAGAAAATAGAATAAGATGAAGAAGTTAGTTTTTTTGGGATTTTTTGTAATTCTCTGCATGACAAGTAGTTTTGCACAAAAATATGCTTTTGTAGATACTGATTTTATCCTTGGCAAATTGCCCTCGTACGTGGCCGCTCAGGAACAACTCGACAAATTTTCTCAAAAGTACCAGAAGGAGCTGGAGACGCTTCATGCTGAGCTCGATCAGATCTACAAGGATTACCAGGCCGAAGTTGTTTTGCTTTCGCAGGATATGAAGAAAAAGCGTGAAGAACAGATTGTAAACAAAGAGAAGGAGTACAAAAAACTTCAACGACAATATTTTGGACCCGAAGGTGATCTTGCCAAAAAACGGGAGACACTCGTTAAACCCATCCAGGATGATGTTTTTAATGCCGTGCAATCCATTGCAGAACAAGGTGCCTATTCAATTATTTTCGACAAGGCAGGAAGTATGACGATGATCTACACGAACCCTAAATATGACCTGAGTGATCAGGTTTTACAAAAGCTTGGATATAAAAATTAAAGTTTTAAATTTGCCCCATAAAAATTAAATAAGATTGATCATGAGACATTTCTTAAGTGCAATAACTTTTTCTCTTCTACTATTCGTTGGAGCTTCTGCTTCGGCTCAAACATTAAAATTCGGTCACATTGATTTTCAGGGTCTGATGCAATCCATGCCTGAACGTGAAGTCGCTCAAAAAGCTTTGGCTAAAATGCAGACAGACCTTGAGGCTCAGTTGGGTGTGATGCAAAAGGAGTACCAAACCAAAGGTCAGGAATATGTTGCCCTGGTCAAACAAGCCAACATCACTGACGCCATCCGTCAGGCCAAAGAGGCTGACATCCAAAGCTTGCAGGAGAGAATTTCAACTTTCCAGCAAACGGCACAGGAGCAGCTTCAGAAGGAAGAGAGCAAACAGTTTCAGCCTGTAGTTGAGAAGGCCCGTAAGGCTATTTCTGACGTTGCCAAAGAACAAGGCATGTTGTATGTTTTCGAAGTTAACAATGTTCTCTATTACAATGCAACACAATCCACGGATATGATGCCGTTGGTGAAAACCAAATTGGGGTTGAAATAAACATGATTTGAAAAATTCAAAGAAAAGGGTGCTGCGAAGTACCCTTTTTTTGTGCCTTCCTGGTTGTGATTGATTTTGTTTGGCAGTGTGTTTGGTGCATAGCAGAAAATAGCTTAGTTTAGGGAGATAAATTGTGATGATGTCCAAGAAATACATGCCCATCGGAGTTTTTGATTCAGGATATGGTGGCTTGACTGTCTTCAAGGAGTTGTTGAAGCAGTTGCCTGGTTACGACTACATCTACCTTGGCGACAACGCCCGGAATCCCTATGGTACGCGTTCTTTTGAGGTTGTTTATGAATATACCTGGCAAGCAGTGCAGCACCTCTTCGGTCGGGGCTGTGAGCTCGTTCTTCTTGCCTGCAACACAGCCTCTGCCAAGGCACTTCGCAATATCCAGCAGATCAATCTTCCCGTGAGCTATCCCAACCGGCGGGTGCTGGGGGTCATCAGGCCCAGCGTAGAGATGATTCCTGCTTTAACCAAAACGGGCCATGTTGGGGTTTTGGGTACGAATGGGACGGTAGTATCGGAATCTTATCCGATGGAGATTGCCAAATTGAGCCCTGACACACCTTTTAGAGTAGTTCAGGAGGCTTGTCCAATGTGGGTGCCCATCGTTGAAAACAACCTGGTAGATAGCCCCGGAGCGGCACTTTTCGTCAAACAAAATCTGGAGGCTCTATTTTCAAAAGATCCTTTGATAGATACTGTCATTTTAGGCTGCACACACTATCCATTGTTGTCAGGAGTGATCGGACAATTTCTTCCTGCAGGGGTCAGGGTACTGAACCAGGGATCAATAGTCGCCGAAAAATTGGTAGATTATCTTGAAAGGCATCCCGAGATGGAGGTTCGTTGCTCCAAGTCGGGTCGTAGGGACTATTTCACGACAGAATCGACAGCGAGTTTTGACAAGCTTGCCAATCTGTTTTTGGGCAGCGAAGTCAGATCGCAGCACATTAAATTGGGGTAACTATTGATTTCGTTTTACTTAACTGACCTGGAGGGTGGTTCTTGTAGGATGTTGCATGCGTCCCCATAGGACTTGGTTGAATTCGCTAAAGATTTCGAACGATACACGCTTCCATGGATGCCGAATTAGCCTCCAGTATCTCCAGATATCTGATTTGAGAAAACGTTCTGACCCTGTTGTGAGCAGGATAAGAAATCTTGTAATAGGTATCCCCATTCAGGTAGTCAGTCAAAAAGCGCATGGCCTGTTCCCACACCATGTATCTGCACGAATAAACCAGATTTTCTTTTTCGAGGGAAGTTAGAAACAGAGTGCTTTCGGACAGATATCCCCGGGCATAGGCCTCAAAATAGGCTGCGTTGAAACTAATCTTGCTTAGATCTGCCTCATCCTCAGCGGCATTGTTGCCAAGTGTACGGATGGCATCCCCAAAGTCAAAGAGCGTACTTCCCGGCATCACGGTATCCAAATCGATGATACAGAGAATATTGTTCTCATCATCGTAAAGGATGTTGTTGATCTTGGTGTCGTTGTGGGTAATTCTTAACGGAATATCTTTGTTGTCCAACCAATTTTGAAGCGTCAGCATCTGCTCTTTTCTATCCAGCAACTGATCAATCGACTGCTGCATTTCTGCAGATCTTCCGGCTTTGTTGAGTGATATTGCCTCCTTGAACTGATGAAATCTAAATTTTCCGTTGTGAAAGTTAGGGATAGTTTCAATTAATTCATTGCCATCCAAATCTGAAAGTTGTTGCTGGAATCTGCCGAAGGCTTTCCCGGCACTGTAGGCCTGATTGGGAGTGGTCACCTCTTCAATGACATGAGATCCGCCGATGAAAATGAAAAGGGTCCAGTAATTGCCCGATTCGTCTCGAACAAACAGGTTCCCATTCTCAGCAGCGAGGTAGTGCATCACCCTTCTGTCCGTTTCAGTTTCGCCTCCGTTGATTAATTTGGTTCGAATGTGGTGGGTAACCAGTCGGATGTTGTTTAACATTCCGGGTACGTTCTTGAAAATCTCATGGTTTTTGCGCTGAAGAATGTAATCAAGTTTCCCAACACCAACTGTGCAAACCAGGAAGGTGTCGTTGATATGACCATGACCGAAAGGCTTCCATGCTTCAATCTGCTCCCTTCTTCCGAATAAGTTGAACAGACGCTTGATTTTCAAATCATCCATCATCGCTTCCAACTCATAACTCATCACTCTCCCAAAGATGCTCCGGATAGATACCTTCCCCAATCAGTTCTGAAATTCTACCTTTCACAATGGGCTTGTCTTCGATGTAAGTGACGCCAAACCAGGGTGAATCACACTCAATAACCCTGGTCCTGATATTGCCATTGACGATGTTGTCGTTGACAAGCAACGGAATGTAATATTCGGATTTCAGTTCTTGGCCGTGTTCTGTAAGAAATCTTGAGAAACCCTCTTTGAGGAAGCCGAAGACATTGGGTTTAAGTCCCCAGAAATTCATCGAAACCGGACTCTTTGGATTCAGTGCATGCTTCCCATCCGGTTCGTAAAAATAGATGCCATCTGTTTCGCCCATGATCTTCGTTCGTTCAACGACAGTTGTAAGATAACCCTCCGCATCTGTTTCGCAAACTCCACGGGAAACAGTCCCGTGATCGGATAGGGTATTCTCAACGTTGTAACCAACCATGGCGTATTCTGAATCATCTGTCGAGTTGTTTAGAAATTCAGACATGGCGAAATAGGCTTTTTTACCATAGAAATCATCTGCATTGATAACCGCCATTGGTTCGCTTGCGACGCCATCGGCCATGAGCAAGGCATGTGCGGTTCCCCATGGTTTTTGTCTCTCAGGTGAAAGTGCATACCCTACCGGGAGTTTGTCGAGTGCCTGGTACACGTACTGAACTGCAATCCTACCCCTCAGCTTTGGATCGAAGCGTTCTTTGAAGGCATCTTCAAAATCATGGCGGATGACAAAGATCACCTTCCCGAAACCGGCCCGGATGGCATCGTAAAGGGAGTAATCAATGATGGCTTCCCCATTGGGACCCACTTCATCCAATTGTTTCAATCCCCCATAGCGACTGCCCATTCCGGCAGCAAGGATAATGAGTGTTGGCTTCATAAATAGAGATATGAGTTATGAGATATAAGTTATGAGTTATGAGTTATGAGATAGGAGTTGGGTGGAAATCAGATAACTCATACCTCCTATCTCTGCTTTACCAGTTTTTCTTCTTGTAACCCCAGACTGAATAGTAGAAAATCATAAAATATCCGGGAATTAGGATCCAATAGGCTTGCTGGGCTGAACCCAACATATCGGCAAGTTTTCCCCAAACGGGTGGAAGTAAGGCGCCTCCCATGATGGCCATAATCATGATGGCAGAACCCGTTTTCAAAAAACGACCAAGGTTGTGAATGGCGAGTGGCCAGATGGCAGGCCATACCAGTGCGTTGGCAAAACCTAGAATCGCAATGAAGAAGACAGAAGTCATGTTGGAGGTAAAAATGGCACAAGTCGTAAAAACCATTCCAAGGATCGCCGACCATTGCAGTGCTGCACGCTGGGAAAGGAATCTAGGTATGGTTACGATTCCGATGAGGTAGGCAATGACCATTGAAATCAGCGTGTAGGAGGTAAATACTTTTGCAGTTGCAAGATCGATGTGGAGGGAAGTTCCATAACGGATGATTGTGTCACCCGAAATTACTTCGGCCCCTACGTAGAAGAAAAGTGTGATCACGCCAAGTACCAGGTGGGGAAATTGCCAAATGCTTGTTTTGCTGACTTCTCCCTTGTCTTTATCAACCTCCACTTCACTCTCCATTTCAACTTCAGGCAGCGGCGCATATTTGATGCCAAAACCGAAAATGAAAAGGGCAATTGACATGACAATATATGGATCGATGACACGGGCTGCCAAAAGGTCCAATTGTGCCAGGCGTTCAGCCGCACCCAAAGATTTAAGGCCTTCAATCAGTGCGTCATCGCCAGGCTTGATGATGAAATAGGCAAGAATCAATGGTGCCATTGCACCAGCCAACTTATTGCAAATACCCATGATGCTTATTCTTTGGGCAGCACTTTCACGCGGTCCAATAATTGTAATATATGGATTGACTGCAGTTTGAAGAATGGTTAAACCGGTTCCCATGACAAAGAGCCCCGTAAGAAAGAGTCCATAGGTACGGGTCATGGCAGCAGGGATAAACAGTAGTGTTCCCAAGGCCATTACCCATAAACCGACAGCCATTCCTTTGTGAAAACCTGTTTTCTTAAGGAGTGCTGCGGAGGGCAGTCCCATGACAAAATAGGGGATGTAAAAGAAGGTGGTGACGAGCATGGCCTGAAAATTGGAAAGCTCGCAGGCAATCTTAAGGTAGGGAATAAGGATTCCATTTAGCCAGGTTACGAAGCCAAAAATAAAGAAGAGTGCACCAATGATGATGATTGGGACAACATAAGAGGTACTGTTTTTACTGGAAGTAAATTTGTCTTTGGTCATAGTCGTTCGTTTTATTTTTGTGCAAAATAGTAAAAAAAGCAATAACTTTCCGTCATCTCCTATCTCCTAACTCCTAACTCCTAACTCATAACTCATAACTCCTCTTTGTACCATGCCGCATAGGTGTGGTAGTTGTTGGCAATTCTATTAATCTCCCCTTCAATCAGTTCAGGACTCACTTCCTTGATCTTCCTTGCGGGTGATCCACCATAAATGGATCCGGATTCAACAACGGTCCCCTTGGTCACCACAGCACATGCGGCAACAATGGAGTTGCTTTGAAGTACAGCATCATCCAATACAACGGCATTCATTCCCACCAGCACATGGTCGTGGATGGTGCAGCCATGAACAATGGCACCATGTGCAATCGATACATTGTTCCCAATGTTGGTGGCAGATTTTTCAAATGTGCCGTGAATGACAGCGTTATCCTGAATATTTACATTATTTCCGATGCGGATGTAGTTGACATCACCCCGCAAAACAGCCCCAAACCAGACACTGCAATTGTCGCCGAGTCGTGTATCACCGACTATTACAGCATTCTCAGCAAGGAAACAATTTTCTCCAAAAGCAGGAGTTTTGCCCCGCAACGATTTTATGATGGTCATTTTCTAAAAAAGTTTAAATTTGTGGTTCAAAAATAGCAAATAATTATTCGAACCCTATGTCCATTCAAACTAGAGTGATTGAACTTGAAGAGGTGTCAATCCGGTTTTCAGGAGATTCGGGTGATGGCATGCAGCTCACCGGAACACTGTTTTCCGACACATCGGCCCTTCTGGGAAATGATATTTCAACCTTTCCCGATTATCCTTCCGAGATTCGTGCACCCCAGGGAACTGTGGCGGGAGTATCCGGTTTCCAGGTTCAGTTTGGAAATAAAAAAGTGAGTACGCCAGGCGACCTGGCCCATGTTCTGGTCGCCATGAATCCGGCTGCTGTGAAGGCAAATGCCAAATTCATGATGCCCGGAGGTACAATTTTTTACGATTCAGATAGCTTCAACCAGAAAAATTTTGAAAAGGCCAAATTTGTTACTGAAGATCCTTTCACGGAACTGAACTTGCTGGATTTTAATAAAGTACCTGTTCCAATAACTCAACTGACCCGGGAAGCACTGAAAGATCTCGAGATCGACAACAAGAGTATCCTCAGGAGCAAAAATATGTTTGCTTTGGGTTTAATCTGTTGGGTTTTTAGTCGCCCGCTCGACTACATCGAAAAATACATTACCAGGAAGTTCGGAAAGAAACCTCTGGTGCTTGAATCTAACTTAAAGGTTTTGCATGCCGGTTACAACTATGCCTGGAACCTGCAGCACATGACACCCAGATATGTTGTGCATCCTGCTCCCATTGAGAAAGGGCTTTACCGTAACATCAACGGTAACTACGCCACTGCCTGGGGTCTTTTGGCTGCGGCTGAAAAGGCTGGCCTCGAGCTCTTCATCGGTTCGTACCCTATCACTCCCGCTACTGAAGTACTACAGGCTCTTTCCGAAAGAAAAGATCTTGGCGTCAAGAGTTTTCAGGCAGAAGATGAGATTGCCGGTATCTGTACCTCTATTGGAGCCGCCTTTGCCGGTGATTTGGCGGTAACCTCTACGTCAGGACCAGGGTTTGCATTGAAATCTGAGGCCCTTGGACTGGCTGTCATGGCCGAGTTGCCACTCGTTGTCGTCAATGTCCAGCGTGGTGGACCCTCTACCGGTTTGCCAACCAAGACAGAACAGTCAGATCTGCTGCAAACATTGTATGGAAGAAACGGCGAAAGTCCAGTCGTGGTTGTAGCTGCCTCTACCCCTTCCGACTGTTTCCATTATGCCTACATGTCAGCCAAAATTGCCCTCGAAAGAATGGTTCCAGTGGTGCTGCTGACCGATGGTTTCCTTGGCAATGGCACAGAACCATGGAAGGTCCCAAAGTTGGCCGAACTTCCGACCATCACACCCCGAATTGCGAAGGATGCTTCCAAATTCAAACCTTACCAACGCGATCCATTAACTTTGGCCAGAGAGTGGGCCTTCCCAGGAATGGATGGATTTCAACACCGGATTGGTGGCTTGGAGAAAGATCCAAGCGGAAACGTCAGTCACGACCCGGCCAACCATCAACTGATGTCTGAGATCAGGAGGGACAAGGTAGAAAGGGTTGCAGATATGTTGCCTGAACTGGAAATTATGGGTGCGGAAAATGCTGATTTGCTCGTTGTTGGATGGGGTGGGACCCTTGGGCATCTGGATACCGCAGTGAGGGAATTGCAGGCCAATGGCACAAGTGTTGCTCTGGCACATTTTAACTACATCAAGCCACTTCCTGCCAATACAGCAAAAATATTCTCACAATATAAAAAGATTGTGGTGTGTGAATTGAACCTCGGCCAGTTTGTTGGTTACCTACGCGATAAATTGCCCGAATTCAAATACCACCAATTCAATAAGGTTCAGGGACTTCCATTCACCATCAACGAACTTTCCGCCCATTTTGTAAAACTTATAGAGGAATGACCATGCTCGAAACATTGAATTATACGCTAAAGGACTTTAAGAGTGAAAACGAAGTCAGGTGGTGTCCCGGATGTGGCGACCACGCGGTACTGAACGGAATTCAGAAAGCAATGGCCAATCTGGGCATTCGGCATGAGGATTTTGCCGTAATTTCCGGCATTGGGTGCTCCTCCCGTTTCCCCTATTACATGAGCACGTACGGTTTTCATACCATCCACGGACGCGCTGCCGCCATTGCCTCAGGGGTCAAATGTGCCAATCCAAAGTTGACCGTTTGGGAGATAACCGGAGACGGTGATGCACTGGCCATTGGAGGAAATCATTTTATTCATGCCATCCGCAGAAACATTGATTTTAATATCATTCTGTTTAACAACAAGATCTACGGATTGACCAAGGGTCAATATTCACCGACAACCGACCGTAGATCGGAAGAGCGTCGTGTAGGGAAAGAGTGTTCAGAGCCGTGTA
>CAZGSQ010000126.1:0-11183 GCA_964528535.1 uncultured Tangfeifania sp.
CTCGATTCGTAACTCATCCCCGAGGTGAACATGTGGTGACCCCAAACAAAGTAACCCACCAGCGCAATGGCCATGCTCGAAAAGACAATCGGCACATAACCAAAGACGGGCTTCTGACTGAAAGTTGGGAAAATTTCTGTTACCACCCCCATGGCCGGAAGAATCATCACGTAAACAGCCGGGTGCGAATAGATCCAAAACAGATGTTGGTACAGAACAGGATCGCCGCCGAGGGCCGGGTCAAAAAAACCAATGTGAAAAGTCCTTTCGGCAATGACCATCAAGAGGGTGATGCCAATGATGGGTGTTGCCAGAATCTGGATCCAGGCAGTTGCATACAACGACCAGGGGAAAAGTGGCATCCTGAACCAGGTCATGCCGGGCGCTCGCATCCTGTGGATGGTGACGATGAAATTCAAACCGGTGAGGATGGAGGCAAAACCAAGCACGAAAGCAGCAGTGAGGGCAATCACGACGTTCGAAGAGGCCTCTGCACTGTAAGGAACATAGAAGGTCCAGCCGGTATCGGGCGAATGACCGTTGGCAAATTGCGAGTAGAGTCCGAGTACCGATCCCGTAATGTAAACATACCACGAAAAAAGATTCAGTTTGGGAAAAGCTACATCTTTTGCCCCAATCATGATGGGAAGCATGATGTTGCCAAACACAGCAGCCAATCCCGGAATGACCACAATAAATATCATGATGATTCCGTGAATGGTAAACATTCCGTTGTATGTCTGGGCCGTCATGATCGTCTGGCCTGGTGCCATCTTCTCTATCCGCATCAACAAACCAAGTATGGCAGCCGTGCAAAAGAAAATGGTGATCGTGTACATGTAAAGAAGTCCGATCCGCTTGTGATCGGTTGAGCTGAGCCACGACCACAATCCGGTCTTGTGGTTCAGGTAGTTAAGTGGTTCTGAATTGGATGAGGATACATTCATTATTTGTCAGCTTTGGTTGATTTTCTTTTGGAAGAGACATACAAATAGAGCACGAAAAACAGACCCAACACCAGTACAAAACTTCCCAAGAGCCTGGTAAACTGTAGTGTATAGGTCTTGCTTTGTGGATCGTAAGCAAAACAGTAGTCAAATAATTTGTTGCTCGAAGGCTGGGCCTGTCCTTTCAGTGCCTCACCTATCGCCATTTTCAATTCGAAAGGAAGGTAGGTTATTCCATAAAGGTACCGCGTGATCTTTCCCTGCGGACTCAAGATGATAATGGTGGAAGGATGGGCAAAATCGACACCCGTGGGTTTGTATCTGAATCCAACAGACTCTGTGATCTGCTGAATATTAACCAGCTCGCCGGTTAGATAAGTCCAGCTGCCACGTTGATTTTCCTTGATCTTTTGAACGAAATTGAGCTTTTTCTGCCTTGCCTTTTCAGGGGTATCTTTCGTATTGAAGCTGATGGTGATAATGTCGTAGTCTTTCCCAAGGGTAAGTTCTGTCTTGCTGACAACATCTGCAATGCCGTCCAGCAAAGGACTGCACAATCCCGGACAGTCGAAATAGACGAACGAGAGAATCGTTGGTTTGGTGATCAGACTGCCAATGGGAATGGTATCATTTTTTTCATTGACAAATTTAAGGTCCATGGGGATCGTCTGACCAAGCTTCTCCACAATACCAATCTCAACTTCCTTGCTGACAGAAACCTGGGCAGATAGCAAGCCGGTCCATACAACGAACAAACAAAAAATTGATATTTTTCTCATTTTTAGTTATTTAAATACATTATTAAGCCTAATCCCTGTTTGATCCGGCAAGATAAATGGCCCTGAGTTGCATCAAAACAAAGGCGATCAATCCCCAGACGGCCAATACCGAAAGTGAATAGGTCAGCAACAGCCAAATGGGTGTCTTTTGAACAACATTCCAGAGCGCTCTTTGTTCATTCAGTGGCGGGCGATAGGTGGGAAGGCCAATGGCAAGGGCGGTATCTGCTTTTGCCTCACCGAAGGCAGCCTCATCCGAAGGAGTGGCTTGCAGCAACACCAGGCCCAGTGAGTCACCCGGCAGGTCGGTTGGAAAATTGAACCGTGCCACACCTTGGTTATCGGTCGCATGCGATTGGTCGATGGGCAAATTGCCAAAATATCTTTTGGCAAACAATTTCACCTCAGCACCGGCAACAGGTTGGCGAATTTTCTCTTTCACTGCTGAAAGCTTCACCTCAACGATCTTATCGGCTTTGTTCCAGGCGATGATCATCTTTACCTGATCGAAGGTGCTTCCCGGAGCAGGCTTTTTGGCAATTTCCTGAACATATTTTTCATTAAAACCCCTGATGTACGAAACCACATACCAGATGTCGGATGCGGAAAGTGCATTCTTGAAGGAGGGCATCGTACCCCGTCCGGCTGATATCTTGTAAGACAAGCTGCCATCCGAATTTTTCTGCATCTGCGCAGAGGCCGGATCAGGCGGTGGCGGAACAAGTTTCACTGCATTGTTCTTACCAGGATCGCCATGGCATGATTTGCAGTTGGTATTGAAAAGCACTGTCCCGGCTTTGCGGGTCGAATCGGAAAAGGCAAACGAACTGAGCCGGCCAATACTTTCTGCTGGAACCACCCATTCCTGGGCAAATGCAGCCGATGTAAAAAACGAAATAACCAGCAGTAAAAAATAGGTTCTCTTCATAAGTTTGGAGTTCAACTTCCTGGTAAGAAAGTAATTATATCTTTTCGCTATTTGTACCTGATTCATCTTTAAATTCGAACAACCGGTTTTTGGGAGGAAGGTAATAGACACGGGGTTTCGTTCCCAACTCAGGCATGAGGTGGTAACCACCATTGACACTCAATAGCTGACTCAGCCTGTGTGTTTCCTTGGTGGTGCCATTGGTCACAGCATCCTGGTTCTCGTCTCCGAAGTAATAAACTCCATTGGGACAAGCTGATACACAATAGGGCAATTTACCTTCGCGCAACCTGTCTGCACTGAAGAGGCATTTCGAAACAGTTCCCTTTTTCTGTGGGACATTGAGCTCGACATTGTACGCCAAATCTTTGTCCTCCGAAGCCATCAATGGTTCCTCCCAATGAAACATCCTCGCAGAGTAGGGACAGGCAGCTACGCAGAAACGACAGCCAATGCAGCGCTCGTTGTCTATCAGAACGATGCCATCCTGGCGCTTGAAGGTGGCATCCACAGGACAAACGGCTACACATGGCGGATTGTCGCAATGTTGGCAGGGTTTGGGCATGTAATAAGGTGCAGTATTGGCAGACTCCTGCATGATCAGGGTATTCATGTGGTATTCGTAAGGTCGCAGATGGTGTGCTCCCTGACAAGCCTGGACGCATTTGCGCGCATTGCGGCATTTGGAGAGATCGATCACCATCACCCACCTGTGTCCTGCCAATCCTTCCCTACCAAGTTTTTGAGAACGTGAAAGATCCATTTTGAGGTCTTTGATCTGGTCCCTCGGAACTTCGACCAACCGGTTGTCGGCAGTCAGTACTTTGACAAATTCATGCCCCTCCTTGGTCTCTTCGTACCTGTATCCACTGTAGATGGCGGCTCCGCCAGCAGCTGCCGCAGCACCTATCAATCCGAATCTTTTGAAAAAAATACGTCTGGAACCGGAGGCATCCTCCGCCTTGTTAGGCTTTTCAGAACCTTCCTGTGAATTATTGTTACTCATTTGAAAGAATTATATTATCTAAAAAACGCAATGTCAACATTTAAGTCTGACCTTTAAACCCTTTGTGTTGAAGAATTAAGCATCAGAAATGGTCTTTGATCAGTGGCACATCCGTGCACAAACAAGTGTAGAAACTCATCAAGCATAAAACTACAAATAATATTTTTTGTTTTGATCACAAAAATTAATGATTGCCGGGATTACAACCAATTTCTGCAAACAGGAATAAATTCTCTTCCCGCAACCTCCTCCAAACCCGCAATATTTCTCTATTTTTGTGGTTGGTGGATTGCCTGCACAATCCTCACGGACCAATGCAATTATTCTCAACCAAATGATCATCATGAAAAAAATTAGCCTGATAGTCTTCTTATCTTTTGCGGCATTATCGCTTTCAGCTCAAAAAATTAAAGACTATTTTCCTGAAAAACAATTAATTACTACAGGTGTTTACTATTACCCCGAACACTGGGACTCCACCCAATGGGACCGGGACCTGAAGAATATTTCCGCCATGGGATTCGAATTCACCCATTTTGCCGAGTTTGCCTGGGCGCAACTAGAGCCTGAGGAGGGCAAATACGATTTTGTCTGGCTGGACAAGGCCGTTGCGTTGGCTGCAAAATACAAATTGAAGGTAATCATGTGCACCTCCACCTGTACACCGCCGGTTTGGCTGTCGCGCAAACATCCGGAGATACTGTCTCTCAATGAAGATGGAACGAAGATGGACCATGGATCAAGACAACATGCTTCCTTTTCAAGTAGTTACTACAGAAGCTATTCGCTGAAAATGGTCGAACAGCTGGCACGCCACTACGGCAAAGATCCACGCATCATCGGATGGCAGATAGACAATGAACCCCGCACCTTCTTCGACTTCAACCCCGATGCGCAGCAACGTTTTCGCCACTGGTTGAAGAACAAATACAAATCCATTGATGCGCTGAATTCCACCTGGGGTACACTTTTTTGGAGCAACACCTACAGCGATTTTTCACAGGTCAACATCCCGCAACACAAACAATGGGGCATGAATCTGAACCAGAGGCTCGATCATTATCGCTTTGCAGCGGATGAAACCGCCACATTCCTTGATGAGCAGGCAGCAGAAATCAAGAAATTTGCCACCAACCAATGGGTCACCAGCAACTACATTCCCAGTTACGAAGGCGGATACATTGGCAAAAGCAATCAACTCGATTTCGTAACCTACACCAGGTACATGGTGTATGGCGAATCACATGGCATCGGAAGAAAAGGATACCGTCTGGGCGACCCGTTGAGAATCGCCATGGCCAACGATTTTTTCAGACCCATCTCGCCGCTTTTTGGTGTCATGGAGTTGCAGCCGGGACAGGTGAACTGGGGCAGCATAAATCCGCAACCCCTACCGGGAGCCGTAAGAATGTGGCTTTGGCACCAGTTTGCGGGCGGCAGCAGTCTGGTTTGCACCTACCGTTACCGTGCCCCGTTGGTGGGTTTTGAGCAATACCACTATGGAATCGTCGGTCCCGATGGGGTCACTCCCACTCCCGGCGGACTCGAATACCAAAAATTTATACAGGAGGTAAATTCCCTTAGAATAGAACGCTCAGCCGCCCCTGCCCTGCCGGCTCCCTACCTTGCCAGAAAAACGGCCATCCTGTTCAACAACGAGAACATCTGGGGCATGGAGATGAACAAACAGACCAACCAATGGAATTCAATGGATCATATCATGAAATACTACAGGCCATTGAAATCCTTTGGGGCACCAGTTGATTTCATTGCCGACCGGGCCGATTTCTCCAAATATCCTGTCCTGATCGCTCCTGCCTACCAACAAATCGACAAGGAGCTGATCGCCAAATTGACAAAATACGCACAAGATGGAGGCAATCTGGTACTCACTTGCCGCACAGGTCACAAGGACCGTGAAGGCCATTTGTGGGAGGCCAAATTTGCAGCACCAATTTACGACTTGATAGGCGCAGAGATAGAATTTTACGACCTGCCCATGCCCCATGCACAGGATTCAGTAGTATTGGGATCTAAGAAATATGCCTGGAAAACCTGGGGCGAAATTCTAAAACCGAGGACCGGCACCGAAGTGTTGGGTACTTTTGAAGGCGATTTTTATGCTGGAAAACCGGCAGTCATTTCCAGAAAGCTGGGAAAAGGAACTGTCACCTATGTGGGTATCGATAGCAACGACGGGTTGCTGGAAAATGTAATGTTGAAGAAATTATATGCCCGGATCGCCATTCAGGTAGAGAATTATCCCGAAGGGGTTTCAGTCGAATACCGTGATGGATTTGGCATTGCTGTTAATTATTCGGACAAAGTTTACAGTCTGAATATTCCTGAAAATGCAAAAATTTTAATTGGGAAAAAGGAGCTTGCAACAGGCGGAGTGACGGTCTGGAAACAGTAATTTTGGTTGCATGCCATTAATTTTTGCCTTTCAATGTTAGTTCACGGTTTTGGTAACGATTCTATCAAAATTTGACAGATCTTGTCTGCTATCCCAAATTGTGAGTATCTCTATCGAAGTTTCTGTTTCGCGACAGGTGAAAAATAATCCTTTGCAATTTTTATCCTAATATTTTGCACATCAGTTTCCTTACCAATCTTGGGATCCGGTAATAATTGATGGCAAAAGGAGAAAGGCAGCTACAAAGCTTCAGGTCTGTCAACATTCCGTTCTTTCTCACGCAGGAGCGAATATGCAAATCATTGCCAGTGTGGGAATATCCGATGACTTTACATTGTGCCTTTTACTTATTATCTTTGACTTCCAAATACCTTAATACCTTGAAGTATGAGATTTTTGAAGAAGGTTCTTTATGCACTCTTGTTGGCAATGCTAACGCTGGTCTTCCTGATGTTGGTTCCACGGATGTGGTCGTCGCTCCATCCGAAAAAAGCCCCGATGGGCTACTACTTCTATGTGCCCACCATCGTGGCGGCATACACCGGACTCGAATCGCTCATCAACAAGACACCTGCTGTTCCCGAAAATGTGGAGGCCATTAAGAATGTTGAGTACAAAAATCTCAACGGAAGATCTTTGCAACTGGATATCTACCGTCCCAAAGAGATGACGAAGCCCGCACCCCTGCTGGTCTTCATCCATGGCGGAGGCTGGCGCGGCGGCGACCGTGCCGACTATCTGGTCTACCTCACCCATTTCGCCAAACTTGGCTACGTGACGGCCACCGTTTCTTACAGGTTTCTGAAGGAGGCCCCCTACCCTGCCTGTGTCGACGACATCAAGGATGCCGTCCATTTCCTTTTTCAAAATTCCGGAAAATACAACTACGACCCGGCAAGAATCTGTCTGATTGGCGGCTCTGCCGGATCACACCTGGCCATGCTGGCAGCCTATGGCTGGAAAAAACAGAACATGACAGCCGACTCCGCCCTGGCCCTTGCCAAAAAGGAGAAGATCAAGGCCGTGGTGGAGATCTACGGACCTGTAGATTTTACGACTCCCTATGCACGTGAACACCCTACCATCACAGGTTTCATGGTAAAATCTTACAAGGAGGCACCCAAACTCTACGAGGAAGCATCCCCCATCAACTATGTTACAAAAGAGACCCCTCCTACCCTCATCCTGCACGGCACAAGGGACATGCTGGTTCCCATCAGTCAGGCAGAGATGCTGAAACAGAAGATGGACCTTTTGGGGGTACCAAACGTCTATTGTCCCGTACCCGGATGGCCCCACACGATGGACATTGTACAACGTGTGAACGACTATACCAAGCAGACGATGGGAGATTTCTTCGAGAAATATGTCAAACAATAGTCTTCGCTCCCTGCTTTTGATTGTATAGTGCAAACCCGACCCTGAGCGCCCTGGGCAAGGACTCGAATTTGGGTTAAATGCAAATGACAAAGCAGGTTGGGGAGGTCACCAAATACATAAGCGATTGCAAGCAAACCTGATTCACCACATCAGCCAACAGATCGGACTTGACAACAATTCGACGGAGCTTCTCGGTAGGTACTTTAAGACTGTAACCTTCAAAAGGAGAGAGTTTTTATTGAAGGAAGGCCAGGTCTGCCGGTCACTCTATTTTGTAGAGAAAGGGTGTTTGTTCTCGCTTGCATCAATTTACTTCGCGGAACACTAAATTGAGTTTTCGGTTGCATCAATTCATTTCTCGGTTGCATCAATTCATTTTTCGGTGCATGAAATCCATTTCTCAGTTGCATCAATTCATTTTTCGGTGTATGAAATCCATTTCTCGGTTGCATCAATTGATTTTTCGGTGTATGAAATCCATTTCTCGCTTGCATCAATTGATTTTTCGGTGCATGAAATCCATTTCTCGCTTGCATCAATTGATTTTTCGGTCCCGTAAACTGACATCTCGTCAGGTGAAATGCTTTTCTCGGTAGGTGTAATCTATTTTTCTCTCCATCAAAGGGGGATTTTTCCCTGACCATCAAATGAAATGCGCTGCACCACTGTCGGTGAAACATTTTGCCTGCATGAATCGTTGAATGAAGAAACCATGCTTACCATTGTTTTTTTCAACCATCATTTGGCAAACATTTGGTCAATAAGCAGACATTTTGATAACATGGAACAACAACCTACGCAAATCAGGGAACATCAAAAAGCCTCATGGAATAAATTCTCGTCGGGATGGAAAAAATGGGATGACCTGAACATGGAGTTTTTAAAGCCCGTGGGAGATGAAATCATTCGGTTACTTCATCCAAAAGATTCAGAGCTTGTATTGGATGTAGCATCAGGAACTGGTGAGCCGGCGCTGACAATTGCCAGCATGCTAACCCATGGGAAAGTTACCATGACCGATCTTTCGGCAGGCATGCTTGACATTGCACGTGAGAATGCAGGCATCAGAGGATTAAAGAATATTGAAACTCAGGTTTGTGATGTTTGTGAACTGCCATTTGCCGACAATTCCTTCGATGCAATAAGTTGTCGGATGGGTTTTATGTTTTTTCCGGATCTGTTGTTGGCAGCCGAAGAGATGGTTCGCGTTCTTAAACCCGGCGGAAGATTAGCAGTCTCCGTTTGGAGTGCTCCTGAAAAAAATTTCTGGATAACGGCTACCATGGGGATCATCAACAGCAACTTGGATTTACCTCAACCAGCACCCGGCGCTGCAGGAATGTTTCGCTGTGCCGGTCATGGTTTCCTAACTGAGTTATTTTCGCAGTCTGGATTAAAAAATATTTCAGAAAAAGAAATTGTTACAAAACTAAATTTCCAGACGACTGATGTCTATTGGAACATGATGACGGAAGTCGGAACTCCCATCGTGGCTGCACTTAGCAATACCGAGGAAGGAACGAGAGTGAAAATAAAAGAAGAAGTATACCAGACTTTGAACCAGCTATATTCAGATGGAAATGTAATCATGGATTCAAGTGCCCTGGTTGTATACGGTGAGAAATAATTTAACGATGAGAAATGAATCTGGTTTTTTACAGCAACAACAGGATGAACTGATCAAAGCATTAAAAGCCCGTTTTGAGAAGAACATGAACCGTCATATGGGTCTGGAGTGGACAAAGATTCAGGCAAAGCTTGGTACGCATGTTGCAGGCGAAAAGCTTTGGTCGCTTCATGAAATGGAAAGAACAGGCGGCGAACCGGATGTGGTTGGTTTTGATGGCAATTCTGACGAATACATTTTTTTTGATTGCTCTGCGGAAAGTCCAATGGGCCGAAGAAGCACATGTTACGACCGTGAAGGATTGGAATCAAGGAAGGAGCATCAACCAAATAACAATGCAATGGATATGGCCCGCGATTTGGGTGTTGAACTATTGACAGAAGAACAGTACCGTGGGTTGCAGCGTCTTGGGAATTTCGACACGAAGAGCTCAAGTTGGGTAAAAACACCTGACGAAATCCGGAAATTAGGTGGTGCTCTTTTTTGTGATCGGCGCTACAATCATGTTTTTGTGTACCATAACGGGGCAGAATCTTACTATGCAGCGCGAGGGTTTCGAGGCTGCCTGCGGATCTGATATGGTCCGAAAAGTAAAATTTAATTGTAGAGAAACCTTTTAATTTTCTGTGTAGGGGTTCTTTCAAAAGGTTCGGGTTGAATCAAGATGAGCTGAACCTGCGAAAATTTGCCCACGTGAGTATTGACATAAACCTGAAGCTCAGCGAGTAATTCATCCAGTTTTTCATTAAAGAGCTCTGTCTGGTCACGAAATGCCTGGTATTGAATCTCCAACTCTTCCATGTTGAGCCTCACAAGCGCAACAAGCTTTCCCTTGCGTTGGATGACCAAAGATTCCAATACATTTCTGAAATTATTGATCACTGATTCAATTTCTTCCGGGTAGATGTTCTCGCCCGAAGCACTGACGATCATATTTTTTAGCCTACCCTTAAAAGCCAGGTAACCATTTTTATCAAACATCCCCAAATCACCGGTTTTGAACCATCCATCCATGGTAATCACCTCTTTGGTAAGTTCCGGTTCCTTGTAATATCCTTTCATCACATTCGGCCCTTTGATCCAGATTTCGCCCTGCCCGGTCCTGGGATCCGGATCGTTAATTTTGACCTCATTCCCAGGCATGGCGGGTCCAATGGTGTTAAGTCTCGTTGAGGCCGGTCCTGCTCCTGCCGCGAGCGGAGCAGTTTCTGTCAGACCGAAGCCAATGGAATAAGGAAATTTAGCTTCATTTAGAAACTTCTCGACTACTGGATCCAGCTTTGCTCCGCCAATTCCAAAGAAGCCAAGTTCACCTCCAAAAGTCTTCATCAGTTTCTTTCCGGCAATGCGGTGAAGCAGCAACCGGATGGGCCTTACACGGTACAAGAGTCTGATCAACCCGCTTTTATCGAAGGCCGGCTGGATCTGCCTCCTGTATATTTTCTCAATGATTAACGGGACTGTGAGCATGATCGTAGGTCTCACCATTTGCAACGCAGGAATCAATACGGCCGGAGTGGGCAGTTTCTTGATGTAATGAACAGACGAACCATACATGACAGGGAAAATGAGTCCAATTGTATTCTCATAGGCATGCGAGAGAGGCAAAAGGGAGAGAAAGCGATCACGATCGGTGATACGATAAATAAGGCCACCGTGTTCAGCATCCCATACAATGTTCTTGTGGGTAAGCATCACACCTTTTGATTTTCCAGTTGTTCCGGAGGTATAGATAATCGAAGCGAGGTCGTCTTCTTCGACCGTATCAAGCAAATGATTTTCAAGTATTGTACTCTTTTTAGCATCCTGACCGGCAATCTTGTCAAATGATTCAATTCCAATGACCACCATGCCTGTGTCACCTGCAAATTTCTCAATTTTGGAAAAGAGATTATCCGAGACAAAAACCAAACTGGACTCTGAATGTTGGAGGATGTTGGTGATTTCGATGTTCGAAAAATCAGGAAGAATCGGCACCGCAACGGCACCTATTCTTGCAATGGCAAAATAGGCGATTGCCCAGTTGGGCATGTTGGTGCTTAGAATGGCGACTTTGTCCCCTTTCGAGATGCCGAAGCCAAATAGCAGATCGGAAGAGCA
>CAZGSQ010000127.1:0-11033 GCA_964528535.1 uncultured Tangfeifania sp.
ATAGCTTCAGGTGACTGGAGTTCAGACGTGTGCTCTTCCGATCTCTCCGGACCGAAGAACAATCCAAACTGTTGGAGGTGAAGATTGAGTTCATCCAGGACAACCCCTGGTTGCAACCTGACCCAACGCTCTTCTTGGTTGACCTCCAGAATCTGGGTCATGGAACGTGAGAGATCAACGACCAATCCGTCTCCAACTACCTGTCCGGCAAGAGAGGTCCCTGCTGTTCGTGGTATGATCCCTAAGCGATGTTCCCTGCAAAATAAAATAATTTGAAGAATATCTTCTGAATTTTTCGGAAATGCTACTGCAACTGGCCGTTCTTTGTAGGCAGAAGCATCTGTTGAATAGAGAATTAGCGTTGGTTCATCCAATAGTAATTCTCCTTTCAGCTCCTGTTTAAGGGTCGAAAAATCAATCATCTACCGTAGTGTTTTAAAAATAAATATGTAGATTTATCAAAAAATTAGCTCCATTTGGTGATCCAAATGCATTGCATGTATGACCAAACTTTGGAACAGGGTTGAAATGTTTCATTTGGGATACGAAGTTAGGAGAAAATCTTAATTTGAAAGAGAATTGAGCCAACCAGAGTTTCTGTAACAATTTATTGTAAACAAAAATATAACGACCATGGCAGCAAATGTAAATACCGAGTTTTTGCAGGACAAACGACTGGATCGGATCGCGTCCGATATTTTGCGACCGGTAGGCGTCGACAGAAGCTTCCTGATTTGGATGGCAAGTTTGACCATGCTGCTTTTTGTTTGCCTTTATGCCTATTGGATTCAACTCGATAATGGTTTGATTGTTACAGGATTGCGAGATTATGTAAGCTGGGGAATGTATATTTCCAATTTCGTATTTTTTGTGGCAACCAGTTTGGTTGGGATGCTTATCAGTTCGGTATTAGGAATGATGGGGTACAAATGGATCAAGCCAATAGGCCGGATTGCCGAAATTATTGCTGTAGCCTTTGCGGCAATTGCCGGTTTGGTGATCGTATCTGACATGGGCCGTCCGGAGAGATTGCCATACGTATTTATGTATGGACGGATTCAATCACCTATCTTGTGGGATGTAACGGTGGTGACTACTTATTTGACACTTAGTGTCTTGCTCTATCTCCTGACGATGATTCCCGACCTTGCCATTGGTCGCGGTCGGATTGACCACCTTCCCGGATGGCTGCAAAAGACCTATGAAATACTTTCTTTTAATTTCCAGCACAAACCCGAACAATACAAAATTCTGCTCAAGTCGGTGCGAATCTTACTTATTCTGATCGTACCAACTGCCTTTGCCATTCACACGGTAACCTCCTGGCTCTTTGCCGTGACTACCCGCCCGGGATGGGATAGTACCATTTTTGGACCTTATTTTCTCTCAGGTGCCTTTGTGGCAGGATCGGCAGCAGTAATCATTCTGATGTTTGTTGTCAGAAACAATTACAAACTTGGCAGATACATTACCGCCGAACATTTTGACAAGATGGGGAAGTTGCTTTTTTTGGTCTCTGTCGTCTATTTTTATTTCAACCTGAATGAATATCTGGTGCCGGCTTACAAAATGAAAACCTTCGAAGCACGTCACCTGTTGGAACTTTTTACAGGCGAATTTGCCTTTATGTTTTGGAGCGTACAGCTGCTTGGTTTGATTATTCCCATGATCTTGCTGCTTTTTAAGCCTTTCCGCAAACCATTGCCCATGTTACTGATTGCGGTGGTCGTCTTAATCGCCTCGTGGTTTAAAAGACTGCTGATTGTTGTGCCAACCATGGAGTCACCCTTTCTTCCCAAACAAAATGTGCCGGATGCCTGGATGGTTTACCACCCAACTCTTGTTGAATCAGCTATTACCATTGGAACCATCACTTTGGCTGTGATGATTATCTCTGTATTGATGAAGTTGTTTCCGGTTATTCCGATATGGGAAATGGCAGAGGAGGAGTGTTCCCATTCCGACCAACATCCTGTTGAATAATGGAAAATCAATCATTATTTGAGCACATTATTTTTCGGTATTTACCCTGCAGTTTTCTCAATATCTGATCATTACATCATTTTGTAAGGCTTTGGATGACCTTAAATTCGGATAAAAACTCACTCGCAATCACTCTGAGAACCGTATAGGCAGGAATTCCCAAAATCATACCTGGAATGCCAGCCAGACTTCCTGCAATCATGGTCACGAAGAAAATCTCGAGCGGATGGGCTTCGATGCTGTTGGAATAGATGATCGTTTGAAAGATCATGTTGTCAATGAACTGCACCACCATCACGACTACCACGATCATGACCATGAGTGGCAAAGTGACATCAGTAAAGCTGGAATTCAGGTTGTTGGCAACTGCAACGACCAATCCAAATAGCGCTCCGATCCATGGTCCGATGTAGGGAATGACATTGATAAGACCTGCAAAAACACCCACCGCCACCGCATGGGCGAATCCAAGACCAATGATGGTAAACCCCAGTGTGGAGATGATCATGATGCCCAGCATCTGTAACAACATGCCAATCAAGTATCTCTTGAGCAAAAGACCTACTGAATCCATCACCTTGCCCACCTTTTCTTCATATTTTACCGGGGATAAAACCAGTATCCATTGGCGGAATAACCTGTCTTCCTTGAGAAAAAAGAATAGTATAAAGGAGACTGAAAAAAACATCAGAAAAAGATTTCCAATGACTGTGGCAATGGAACCAAAGACCGAACTCACCTGACCGAAGTTGACAAAACCAGAAAGCTGGGTTTTGAGATAGGATTCCAGGCTGCTGGTATGGGTGATGTTTGAGATTAGATTGGGGTAGGTCGCTTGTACTTGGTTAATAGCAGTGTTCAAATAATTCACCACATCCATCACGTTAATGGTAGAAAGTTGGTTCACTTCTGAGGCTACAAGCGGAATCAGAAAACTGAAGAAACCGATAAATCCCAGCCAAAGGGTCAGGATCGTGAGAAAGGCGGCTCCACTTCGGCCAATGCGGAATCGCCTGAAATGAATGCGCTGAAATTGCTGGGTCAGTGGCGTGCCTACCAGCGACATCACAGCGGCTATCAGGATATAGGCCACTATGTTGCTGAGATAATAGCACAAAAGACCAAATAGTATTATGGCAATGACAATGATGGTGTTTTTTATTCGCTGATCCATGGATGAAGGTTGTTTGGTGGTGAAATTTCAATGCTTGTCGTACGCTATTTTATTAGTTATTTGATTGATCACAGTTTGATGACTTTAGGCAATTTACAGTTGCCGTAAATATACCTCTAAGATATATATTTTAGGGCAATCGTGGCAAAACGTAACCCGTGGTTTTGTCCTCCTCACACGGAGTATCGTATGGTAGGCGGATAATGAACTGTAAAATTTTGATTGTCAGAGATTAAATGTCTCAATCTCCAATGTAATTTTCCGGGAGTACAACATGCTGACAAATTTAGAAACAGCACAGGAGGTAATTTTCAGGGCTATTTTTCGAATATTCAAACGAAAGAATCTAATATACTGTATGTCAATTAAATGCAGTTTGCAATTAATTAAATTGTTTTTATCTTCGCCAGAGATTTATTCCATTCTAACTACCATTTGAGATTGTCATGGGGAGATTTCGTCGTTTTGCCAGATTTAGAAGAAATGTTAATTAAGTTGATATAGTTCAAATCCTAAAAATTAAGTCATGAAAAAAATTATTGCAACTGCGGGAATGTTGATGTGTTTTGGAGTTGTTTTTGCCGGGGGGCTTCTCACGAACGGCAATCAGAGCGCACAATACATCAGGATGTTGTCGCGTAATGCATCTACTACTTATGATGCAGTTTATTACAATCCTGCCGGATTGATGAAGATGGAAAATGGATTTTTCATCTCCATCCAGAATCAGACGATTGATCAAACAAAAACAATCATAAGTACCTATCCTTATTTGAATTCGTCGAGCTACGACGGAAAGACCAGTGTGCCTGTATTCCCTACTGCTTTTGCCATCTACAAATTAGACAAATGGGCTTTTTCGTTGGGATTTGGTCCGAACAGTGGTGGCGGAAGCTCCGAGTTCGGCAAGGGATTGCCCTCTTTTGAAAAGGATATCTCCAAGCTTGTTCCAGGGTTGGCAGGTTTGAGTAAATTGGGTCAAAACATCACTGGCTATAAAACGGACATAGCTTTCAAAGGTGAGTCAGTTTTTTGGGGAATACAGATGGGAGCATCTTACAAGGTCAATGATATCTTCTCAGTCTACGGAGGTGCCCGTTATGTGCCGGCCACAAATACCTACACAGGTTCAATCGCAAATATTTCTGTTTTGGTAAACGGCACCATGAAGAATGCAAGTGACTACTTGTCGAAGGAAGTTGCCCCTATGTTTTCTGGTCTGGCGGCTCAGGCTACAGCCGGCGGTGCTGGAGTACAGCCTCTGATCGCAGCCGGTGCCGGTGGTTATACCCTGGGTACCCTTCTGGGAGCCGGATACATCTCTGCTGCCCAAAAGACACAGATTGAAGGTGGTCTGCTTGGTCTTGGTGTGACACAGGCGCAAATCAATGCAATGCCTGTCTCTACCATTCAGGCAACATTCAATTCTACTGCTGCCACACTGATCGGACAAGGAGCACAAATGACCGCCACAGGTGCTGCACTGAAGGATAAAACGGTAGACGTGAAACAGACCGGAAGCGGAATAACTCCGATACTGGGACTGAATATATCACCTGCCAAGGGCCTGAACATCGGTATGAAATATGAATTTAAGACCAAATTGACGCTGGTAAATGCCACGAAGGTCGATGATACGGGAATGTTCCCTGACAAGGCCGAGACTTCCAACGATCTTCCTGCCCTGTTTTCGATCGGTGCTGACTACCAATTTACCAAGAAATTCAATTTTTCAGTCTCGTTCAACAACTATTTTGACAAGGGAGTTGATTGGGGCAACAACATTTACAAACAACCACGTGTGATCGACCACAACGAATGGGAGCTCTCCTTTGGCGGACAATATCAATTGCTTAAAAAAGTTGCAATCAGTTTGGGATACCTCCACACCGACATGGGTATTTTCGACCAATTTAACAGCGATTTCAGCTATTACAGCAATTCTGACACCTTTGCAGGTGGATTCGAACTCAAGCCAACAGCCAAATTAACCATTGACTTGGGTGCCATTGTTACCAATTACAAGGATGCCAATAAATTGTTCAGCAGTGCGGATGCCGGCAATTATTTCGAGACATACAAGAAACACAATCTTGCTTTCGCCATTGGATTAGGCTACCATTTTGGTGGTAAATAGGTTAGGGCAGAAAAGGGAATCATGGAGGAAGGCCTGCGGATAAATTCTGCAGGCCTTCTCATTGTTTAAAAATTGCCTATTATTGTCGTCAAACCAAATCCCTGTTTTGCAATGGAATTGTACCGGTACATGCCCCTTGATTCTACCTGGCTGAAGGCAGCAGTCATAGGTAGTTTGTGGGCCTCCGTCGAAATTGTGGCAGGCAGCTTCCTGCACAACCTTCAAATCCCGTTGTCAGGGACGATCCTTACCGGCTTTGCC
Organism: uncultured Tangfeifania sp.; assembly: GCA_964528535.1. Classification (GTDB taxonomy): domain Bacteria; phylum Bacteroidota; class Bacteroidia; order Bacteroidales; family Prolixibacteraceae; genus CAINVV01. The sequence goes on from CAZGSQ010000127.1 coordinate 5,556, forward strand.
ATCTTTTTGCTGTCAGCCTTTTCCAAACTCTGGCCAGAACGTGGAATCATCTGGCGAGCCGGAATTATCTGTGCGCTGATGAAATCCATTTCGCCAAGTTCCATCATCATCGGTCCGATGGTAGGGATCATCACAGAGTCGGTCTTGTTCGAAATGTTCCTGGTACTTGCTGGAAGAAATTTTGCCGGTGCGCTGCTGGGTGGGGCCTTTGCAGCTGTGAGTGCGATAGTTCATAAATTTTTAACACTGCTGATCCTGTATGGCTTCGACCTGGTCCGTATCCTCGATTCCCTTTATCACTACGCAGTCAAACAGCTGAATATTCAGAGTCTGCAACCGACCACCCTAATTGTCCTGCTTGCTGCACTTTACATGCTTGTTGGGATGGCGGCAGCCACCATAGGTCTTTTTGCAGGGAACAATTACTTGAAGATGGAAACTCCTCCCACAGTTACTTCATCCATCCAGGTTAGAAATGAAAATCAACTCTTCGGTTTCACCGAGAAGCAGAATTTTTCATCACTGCTCATTGTTGTTCATTTGGTGATACTAACCGCGATTTTGTGGCTGATAAATCTGAATAGTTACTTGCCGGCCATTACTGCTGCATTCATGTACCTGGTATTCTGTATGCTCAGGTATCCCGCTGCTTTGCGGAGATTAAGGAAGACTGCAATTTGGTTTCAATTTGTATTGATCGTCCTAACCTCTGTATTCATCTGGGATTACCTCAAAATGGAGGTACCCGGCGGGGAGAGTGGATGGATCATCGGAATGAAAATGGTTTTTAGGGCCATTCTTTTGATTCTTGGATTCGCCTCAATAAGCGTTGAATTGAAGAACCCTCTCGTCAAAACAGTTTTGTACAAAAAAGGGTTGTCGAATTTGTACCAGGCTGTTAATCTGGCTTTTGGAGTTCTCCCCGATCTCATAGCCTCTTTTTCTTCATCCAAATTAGCCTTCCTTCGCCCAGGCACGCTATCTGTACACCTTCTTGGTACAGCCCAGAATTTGATAGAAATCTTTAAAAATGAACAAAATAGTTTGCCTGTTGTCTTTGTTCTCACGGGTGAAGTAGGTACAGGAAAAACTGCCTTTGCTGAAAAATTGGTTGAATCGCTACAAATCAAGGGGTTTGTCATTGGAGGATTCATTTCGGAAGGGATCATGGAGGAATCGATACGAACAGGCTTTCGGCTAAGGGATATTCGTTCCGCTGCCTCAGTCGTTCTTTGTCAAACTACTTACCAGGAAGATTGGGGACAAACCGGTCGATATTATTTTAATCCTGAGGTTTTTGACTTTGGCAACAGCATCCTTGATCCGCTCCACCTGGAGGCCTGTGATTTGGTCCTCATCGATGAAATCGGGCACCTTGAGGTGCACAACCAGGGTTGGTCATCGGCCATCGAGCGTCTGAGTGCCCGGCTTTCTACGCCGCAAGTCTGGATTGTCAGGAAGAGTCTGGTGCACAAAATTATCAGAAAGTGGAATGTGGGCGATCTCTATCTATTTGATATTGAGATTGATGACTTTGAAGAGGTTGAAAAGATGCTCCTCACCACCTTGAAGCGGATTGAATCTTAGCCAAATCACTCTGAGAATAGTTCGCCCGCCTTTGAAATCTGTTCTGTATGACCAAGAAGATAGGCCACATCACCTGCGCAAAATGAAAGGGAGGGCTTGGGGTGGTCAATTATTTTCTGGTCACGTTTTAAGGCGACCAAGGTAACACCATAGTTCTGCCGAAGCAGGCTTTCAGTAAGTGTATGTCCCACGATCCGGGCTTTGGTGGCTACCTCCATCGCGACGATCTCTATGTCAGGAATATCCTTGGAGATGTTGTATCTCGAATTGCTGCTTTCTTCCATGAAAATTCCATAATGATCGTTTCGAATCCTGTCGATGGCAAGATCTATCTCCTTGCGTGGCAACAGAAAATTGGCCATAACCCTTTCAAAAAGATCGATCGCTGTTTCGAATTCCTCAGGAATGACCTGGGTAGCACCAATTTTATACAACGCTTCGATGTCTTCAATGTGACGGGTTCGAACCACGATGGCCGCATGTTTGTTTAGTTGTCTGACCTTGTCGATGATCACTTTCAGTACATCCAGTTTCCCTATGGAAATGACAATGATGTGGGCATTGCCAACATAAGCCTTATCCAGGATGGGGAGGTTGAACGCATCACCGTACACCACCGTCTCGCCCCTTTCCTGTCGTTGACGGGCAATCTCCGGATCGAAAACAATCGACACATAGGGAAGATTGTAGAATTTTGCCATTTTGGAAAGGTTTTGTGCCCTCGAATCTTTTCCGATTAGCACAAGATGGTTTTGAAGTACAGGTATCTCAATTTGTTTCAATGGGAACAACCCGTCAATCATGAATTTGGGAATTGGAAGTTTCAGCAGGAGGTTGGCAATACGCGACCCCAATAGGATCAAAAAGGGTGAAATAGACATCGTGATAATGGCTACCGCAAGAAAAAGCTGGTAAAAAAAGCTGTCGAGAATGGAGAAATCCTTGCCCAACTTGGCCAGAATGAAGGAGAATTCTCCAACCTGACTCAGTGCAACACCTACCAGGACTGTTCCTTTGAATGTGTGTCCCAACAGGAAGGCAGTCAGGGATCCAATCATAAATTTGATGAAGACGACCAATGCCACAGTTGCAAGGATGACAGTAAAATGTTCTCCTACGAAACTTAAATCAAGCAACATGCCAATGGAGACGAAAAAGAAGCTGGTGAAAGTATCCCGGAAGGTGATCAGGTTGCCGAATGCATCGTGACTGTATTCAGATTCAGAAATCATGAGTCCTGCCAGGAATGCTCCAAAAGCAAGTGGCATACCCATCTGGTAAGTCAAGAGGGCCACGGATAGACAGATCAGCAGCACGATCATCATGAAAAGTTCCTGGTTGCGGGTCAAGGCAATCTGGTGCAACAGTCTAGGCATCAACCACCGGTTGCCAACATACAGAAATCCAATGACAAATACAGTTTTTAGGGCCAACATGGAGAGCTGACCTGCATAGTCTATTTCACCTCCCCCCAGGAAAGGGGTAAAAAGCATCAATGGAACCAAAACAACATCCTGAAAGATAAGGATGCCCAACACTGTCCTGCCGTAGTTGGAGGTAATTTCGGAGCGTTCCTGTAAGATTTTTAGGACTACCGCAGTGCTGCTTAGGGCGGTTAGAAATCCTACAAAGAGGGCGGCTTTCCAGTTGAGGTGGTAGGCGTGAGCAAGAAAAGTGGTGACAAAGGTAGTCAACGAGAGTTGGAGGAATCCGCCAAGAAACACCCTTCTCCTGATCTTGAACAGATGGTTGAGCGAAAACTCCATCCCAATCATAAAAAGCAACAGGACAACACCAATCTCTGCCATCAGTTCGATTTCCTGCGGTGCCTTGATGATTCCCATCAGCTTGGGTCCAACGATCACCCCAGTCAGCAGGTAGCCAATGATGGTAGGCACTTTGATGCGGGTGAACAAATAGTTCACAAACGAAGAGAGTGCAAAAATAATTACAATATCCTTTAAAACAGAAAGTTCCATGACTAAGTAAGGGAAAAGTAGAAAGGGAAAGGGCAAAAGTTGAGAAAAGGAAATATGGTATTTTTTGAATTGAATGAGGCGTTATCCATGCAATTTGTGACCAGCGCGTTTCCCCCTTCTCCTTTATCCTTCCGTTTTCTTGTCAACCAGATAATGGTTTCTTTCGGAGGAAGATCTGGAGATAAGTTCGCCAAGAAATCCTGCCAGGAAAAGTTGGGTTCCAAGGATCATAGAGGTAATGGCAAGGAAAAAGTAGGGGCTTTGTGTTACTCTTTCCACGAGAATACCGTGGAGTTGTTCATAAACCTTGTATCCGCCAAGCCAGGCAACTGCGAGAAAGCCAAACATGAACATGAGCGATCCAAGCGTTCCAAACAAATGCATGGGCCGCTTGCCGAAACGTGAAATAAATGAGATGGACATCAGGTCGAGATAGCCAAAGATGAAACGGCTCAGTCCAAATTTTGTGGTGCCATATTTTCGGGCCTGATGTTGCACCACCATCTCTCCGATGTTGGAGAAGCCTGCCTGTTTGGCCATGTAAGGGATGTATCTGTGCATTTCACCATAAACCTCGATGCTTTTGACCACTTCATTGCGATAGGCTTTTAAACCGCAGTTAAAGTCGTGCAAATTAATTCCTGTGACCTTGCTTGCAGTGGCGTTGTATATTTTACTGGGCCATCTTTTGGAAATAGGATCAAATCGTTTTTTTTTCCATCCCGATACCAGGTCATAACCCTCCTCGCGGATCATTCGGTAGAGCCCCGGTATTTCGTCGGGACTATCCTGCAAATCGGCGTCCATGGTAATGACCACATCGCCCCTGGCCTCTTCGAATCCAGTATGCAGTGCAGCCGATTTGCCGTAATTCCTTCTAAAACGAATTCCATGAACAGTAGATTGGATCTTCGATTGATTCTCGATCCACTCCCAGGAGCCATCATTGCTCCCATCGTCAATGAACCAAATTTCGTACGTCAGGTTACCGGCTGCCATCACCCTGCCAATCCAACTGTTGAGTTCAGGTAGTGATTCAACCTCATTGTACAATGGAACAACGACGGAAATATCCATAGCTTGATGCTAGATTATTGATTGATTATTCTTCTTCTTCTTCCTCTTCCTGATCAACACCATAAAACGGATCAGTAGGTTCTTTTTTGAAAAAAATGGCAAGTACCAGCGAAAATATGAACCCTGTCAGGGTATAGGTGATGATGGTACCGAAAGCAAGTAATCCCGGGGTAATGAATTTTTTCTGGGCTCCCAACATGCTCTCTACGGCATCGTCCTTCCAACCCTGTGCCAGTAATTTTACCTCAAGGTTAGACAATAATTTTTCAATTAATCCAGGTTCGATGTACTTGTAGAGGACGAAGGTAAAAAAAGCGAAGATGAATGAACCAAATAAAGCAACCAGCGTTCCGAGCCCAAGCGCCCTGGAATAGGGCAAACCCTCTTCGGTGTTGAGTTTGGCAAAAGTCCACATGGCAAATCCGAGTCCACCCAGGATAATCGCATACCCCAAATATCCTGTTGCAGTCGAGAAAGGATCTCCTATAACATAGAATATCAATAAATTAAGAACTAATGCAAGGCCAAGGTAGAGCCCGTGCATCATTGAAAAATAGTTGAGAGAGTGGGGTTCTTGTTCCATGGATTAAAGTGTTTTGAGTCAAAGTTGAGAACAAATATATTCTAAATTTAGTAAAACCATTCAGGAAGTCAAAAATGCACTTATTATTTTAATAGTTTAAGTTGTTGTTTATTAGTATAGTGCACCTAATAATTAAAAAATAATCCAACGAAGATTTTTTTTGTTTGGTACAAAACGATTTTTTCCTACTTTTGCGCCGGGTAAGTCCTGCACGATCAGCTCCTATCGAACTCCCCCAGGGTCGGAAGACAG
>CAZGSQ010000128.1:0-10984 GCA_964528535.1 uncultured Tangfeifania sp.
CGATGATATCCAGTGCTGCCAGGGCTCCGTTACGGGCATTAGCCACATAGGATTCACCTTTGATCAGTTCTTTCGATATTCGGATGACATTTTCAGGTGAGAGGATCAGCGCCTGCGGATCGGTGTAAACATCAGATCCGACCAGCAATTGCTGAAACATCTGGCAGTGCATCTTCCCCATCCGGAGCGCTTCGTTCATCAGGCGTGCATCGTACTCCAGCTGTTCGAAATAGGCAGTCGGGGCCATCCCCGATAGCAATTTGATGTTTTGGACTGATTCGTTGCTCCACAAATCAGCGCAAGCGGACGCGATGTTTCCTATGGGGCTCAGATGGGCGCAGGCCGCAGTCTTTCCTTCCATCGAAATGGGAATGCCTGTAATTGCCTTCAGGAAGGGGCCTTCGTAGCCACAATCCTTGTCGGGACCGACGGCGCCTTCCTCCATCGCGACAATGGAACGCACCACAGAAATGACACGCACCAATGCGGCAAAAACTTTCGGAACATATTTCTTTTCTGCCAGTACCATGGCTGTATTGGCGAATCCGCAAGCTGAATCGCCTGCTGCAATTTTGCCATGCTTGTTGGCCAGGGTAACGATTTTATTCCACAGGAACTGCATGTCCCTGACGCCAAGAACGGATAAGGCGAACATGACCCCTTTCAGGTCGCACATCATCAGCGCTTCGTCCGAGACCTCCTTGCCGCCGGTACTTTCGATCGACAGCAAATCACCCCCTGCAAGCATTCCCCGTTCGAAAAGTTCCATCATCGGATCGAGCCAGGCAGAGGTCCTTTGTTTGGCAGGTCGCTCGAACTCCCTAAGGTCGTTGGGCGTCAGCCGGATTTCGGAGGCAAGTCCGTAATCCCGGTAATATCTCTCGCATATCTCATTCATGATCTTCACGATCTCAACCCCTATATCCGGCGTCTTGGTCATCTCCAGAAGAGTTTCAAGTTCGAGTACGACTCCTTTAGAATTCAGATGCACCGCACGTTCCAAAGCTCCTTCGGCGATTTCACGGTAGTGGGCATACACCTCCTTCAGGGTATTGCTGTTGATACTCATCATCGGAAGGGTGAAGTTCAGTTCAGCATACACCTGTCCGCCTCCGATGACCAATCCGCGGCGTGTCGTTACCGGCTTTGGGGCAATTCCGAACATCAGTTCTTCCGGATTGCTGATGATTAAGTTTTTGTATTGCATAAGCTATATTTTATTGTCAAATTCAAATTATTCCGCAAAGACTTTTGATTCGCGTTGTTTTACTGCTTCGTTGAATTCGTCCAGTGCTTCGAAGAAGGCAGAAATATTTTGTGCGGGTACGTGAGGGGGCAGGTCACAACCCGTAGACAAAACAAAATTGCCAAAGCCCGCTGTACGTTCCAGCAAATCTGCCGTATAGCTTTTAACCTCAGCTGCCGGGCGCATTTTCATTACGCCGACCGGATCAATATTGCCCATGATGAGTTTATCATTCGGACAGCTTTCCAATGCTTCCACCATGTCAATGGCGTTGCCAAAATGGTAGGCATTGGCTCCGGTATGCAGCATGGCTTCCGTACAATGACCCTGGTTCCCGCAGTTGTGAAGTATGATCATAAAAGTGTCGTCCTGCAGGGAATCGACAAGTTGTTTCACATAATGAGATGAAAATGCCATGCAGTCTTCGTTGGATAGAAGGCCGGCCGCAGGTTCCGCAACAACTACTCCTGAACAGCCGATTCTTTTCAGTTCTGAGCAGTATTTGACCAAGAACTCCGTGCATTTTTCAAGCAGATGATTGATCGAGTCAGGTTCAGTATAACATGCAACCATGATTTCCGACATATCATAAAGTCGTCCTGCCAGCGAAAAGGGTCCGATTACACCTGCAAAAACTGGTTTCTCTTTGGTTCTTTCCACTGTCAAACAGTTTGCCCTGAGGTATTGGGGGATACGCCCGGCAGATAAACCGGGGACTCGCAGGTTTTCTATCTCTTCCGGATTGGAAACCAATCTTCCAAGTATATGAGGCATTTCGTCGTCCTGAATTTCAATTTGAGCGCCAAATGCCTCTGCCTCGACAGTCAGATCCATGATAACGGTAGTGGCCGCTGTCGGGAAAATCTCGTTCAGTTTTTCAATGGCCAGGGCATGAATTTCGCCGTCAGTGACTGCGTCTTTCACGGTTTTCCCAATCATTTCGATCCCGGGATGGGTCATGATGGGTATCGCGATCCTTGATTTCCGGTTGATTTGGCATCTGACCCAATCATTTATATGAATCATGACTTAAATAATTTAAATTTAGTAAATTACACGAATTGTTCCTAAAGAAATTGAGGCAAGAAAATCCCTGGACCTGAAAATTCGGGTCTGTTTGTGATATCATGCACAAAATGGAGTTTGGAACCTCTTCTTTTAGGAAGCCAGCTTATTCAAATATTCAACAGCTTTCTGAGGATCCGGTGCATAAAAATCGGCACCGATACTCCGGCAGAAATCTGCATTGACAGGCGCACCGCCGATCAATACTTTGGTTCCTGGAACCTGACCCTTGATTCCGGCCACAATCTCACCCATGTTTACCATGGTGGTTGTCAGCAGAGCCGACAATCCAACTACAGCTCCCGGATTGTTTTTGAGTGCTTCGATGAATCGCTCGGAACCGACATCCACGCCGAGGTCAACGATGGTCCAGCCGCCGCCTTCCACCATCATGGCTACCAGGTTTTTGCCGATGTCATGGAGATCACCCTTAACGGTACCAATGATAAAAGTTCCCTTTGATTTCATCTGGCCTGATGCGAAAAATGGCTTCAGCTGCACCATGGAGGCGCCCATGGCTTTGGCCGACATCAGCATCTGTGGCACGAATATCTTATTTTCGGAGAATTTTTTGCCGACATTTCCCATGGCAGGGATCAGTGCATCCTCCAGGATTCTTTGGGGATTTATCCCTGCTTCGATGGCCTGTTGGGTCAGTTCATGTGCCCCGTCCATTCCCCTCAGTTGGGGCGGATAGGGTGATTTTTGGTCAATCTTTCCAAATTCTACGGCTTCGAGCAGTTTTTCGATCAGTTCACTCATAAAATTATCTGTTTAATCGTTTATATCAGTTGAATAGATCAAAAATAGTTTTCATTCCGCTCGAAATCTACGCCAATATTTACTAATTTCGATGCAATATTAACATTATATGCCTTTTTGGTGCAATACTTATCATTATGCCGGCCAGATACGAGAAGATCCTTTTAAAGGAGGACGAATCATTTTCCATTGGTATTTTTCAGGATAACCTGGAAAAGAGTACCTGGCATTACCACAATAATTTCGAAATCAGTTTTATTACAGAGGGCAGCGGTAAAAGGATTGTAGCTGATTCCATCGAGGAATTCCAGCCCGGAGACCTGGTTTTTATCGGCAGCAGTCTACCGCATGTTTGGATTGCAGATAAAGAGCAGCGGGTAATTTCAGACCGGACCCTGGAAATGGTTTACCTTCAGTTTTCATCCTATATTTTTTTCCCTCAGTTGCTGGAACTGCCGGAATTTAAAAATGTGAAAAGGGCGATTGAAATGTCTGAGCGCGGAATCCAGGTAGTTGGACAGACGCTGAACGAAGTGAGTGAGATCATGCTTCAACTTCCTTATTTGAAAGGTTTTGACAGGATTAATTTTTTCTTCCGGCTGATGGACATCATCGGGAAAAGTGACTCAAACATCAGTCTGGCCAGTGAAGACTTCATGCGTAAGCAGTTCAAACCTGCCAACAAAAGGATCGGCCTTCTCCACGATTACCTGATGAATCACTACCGTGAGGATATTGACCTGCAGCATTTGGCCGGATTGGTTTCGATGGCGGAGGGTTCTTTGTGCCGGTTCTTTAAAATGAATGTGGGGATCTCTATTTTTGAATACCTGAACAGGATCAAGGTGGAGTTCGCCTGTAAACTTCTGATGGATCCTGAAATGGGAATCGTGGATGTCTGCTTCGACAGCGGTTTCAACAACCTGAGCCATTTCAACAAGCAATTCCGAAAATACAATGGAGTTACCCCGTCTGAATACCGGAAAAGGTTTAAGGGGCTGGTGTAAATCAACCTTTCCAGAATTCAGATGCTAACTGATTCCCACTAAAAACGAAATAATAGATTTCCCTAATGTCAATTTTTTCTGACCAAAAGGGAAATGCTACAGTAGGGCTACAGTAGCAAATAAAAAAACTTCGATATATTCTTGAAATAATCGTCTTTATTGAAGTCTCTAAGTACCTAGGACAGGACAAATCATGTAGCATTTACGTTTAAAGGCTAAATCGGAGAATCGTGGTAATATGTCGTCTGAAGTTTTCAGCTGCTCATACATATTTAATCTTGTTTAACATTTCATAACGAGAAACCTATAGGCAAACATATAATATCCGCTGATATACAACAACATCTTTCACTATCCGAATCTTCTCATCAACCATTAATTGAGGTGTCAGGATATGAAAATCCATTTGCAATATTCCTGGAATCCAAACTTCGCGTCGCAAATGACTTGCACCTGCTTCCTGATTGTGTGCGTAGTTGGTAAAAGCATGCGTACCCACACATGCAAGTCCTGAAGTAACCATTGACTTTTTTAAGAAAATTCAGTTTGAAAAATTTATTAATCATTTGTCTGGATTTTTATCGCAGAGATATTTTATTCCAATTTACTTATGCTAAAAAAGTGTAGGGAATAGTTTTGGGCAGTAGCGTTCACATAAGATTTCAGCGATTGTTCAATAACCAATTTTTGACGTTTTAACCGAGGTTCCACCCATACTGGCTGAACCAGCGATCGTGATTCATCCATATCGTGAACGGTTTTGGAGGTAAAATAGAACAGAACAGGGTAATATAGATCAGACTTAAATGATTCTACATTACCCTGAGATATATTCTGCAATAAGTCTGGTTCAGGCTCCAACTTTTCCAAAATTTGATGCCCAATAGTTCATTGTTGGTTAATGTAATCAAATCTAAACTATTTTAATCACCTTGCATTAATGCGTGGTCATTCAATTTCTTCATTCCCTGCTCACCCAATTCAATTAGAAACAAGTAATTTTGGTTGTTTCTGTTGCTAAGATCGTCCTCCCAAATCTGCATGTCCGGCATTGAAACGGAAAAATAGTCTAGTTTGTAATCGTCATTTGAATGTTGCTTTCCAAAACTGATCAGTGTTTCAAAACGTGCCTTTGCCTCAGCCGTTTTTCCCAATCTCAACAATGCCAATCCCTGGTAAAAAATGGTGTCAGGCTGCTGATCATTGTAGAAAATTGCAGGGGAAGGTTCTTTTAGGCCGGAGGAAGCCAGATTCCAGTATTCACTTGCAACATTACTCATGTTTTGGCCGTCATAGGCGCATCCCAACCAGTAAAATATAGCATTTTCCTGTGCGCCGTAGAGTTTTCCTTCGCCAAGATTTTCCGGATAGTGTTGGGCTTGATCCAGCAAATCAATTGCCTTTTCATATTCTTTGGAATTTATCGCTTTTTTGGCCATTTCGGTCAGGCACAATACGTACTGGCCGGTTACTTTTCCTTCACCGCCTTCCCACGGATGAAATTTTCTCGTCATTAGCAGATTAAGAGCACTTTCAAACTGACCTGACTGATTGAGCAAAGTGACATGTTCAAGATACAAATCATCCCTCTCTGCAAGTAATACCGGATATTTTTCCAGTTTCTGCATGCGAACCTCAGCAGAAACTCCCATGCGTTTGTACAGTTGATCCAGTTCCATAAAAATCCGCGAATCATTTTCATCAAGTTCGAAAGCCTTTTCAAGTTCAATCCGGGCTTTCCCCTTCTCATTCAACTTGTTGAAATAAGCCAACGCCAGATTGCGGTGGACAGTTGGAAAATGATTGTTCAGCCTGGCTGATAACTCCCAACTGGCTATTGCATCATTATATTGACGGGCATTGTACCAATAATTTCCAAGGTAATAGGCAGCTTTCGAATCATTGGGGTTATTTGTCAATGCCCATTTAAGAACAACAACGGCTTCATTTTGATTGGGGAAACAGTAGTCGGGGCAAGCGTGGGCTGCTGCCTCAAGCATGCATTCCGAGGCGTGGTGATTCCCATTTTGTGCTTCAAACCAGGCGTTGAAATACAAAGCCATCGGATAGACTGGCTTACCTTTCTGTTCTTTGATACCTAGATTGATGATAGCGATTGCTTCCTTGTGGAGTCCTGCAAAGGAAAAATCCAACGCAAATTCAATATAGGTATGAATATTGGCTCTTAATAAATCTGTCATTTGTGCCAAATAGCCGGGGGATGATTTTTCTCCTGCGGTAAATAAAAGTTTTTCAAACAGGACTCCAAAATTGAACTTATCCAGCGCTAATGATTCTTGAATAAGAATTTCTGCTTCATCGGTTTTACCTAATTTCCTAAGAATGCTAACCTTTAACTGACGTGCTTTGTGATTACGCCAGTTACGGATCAAAGAACGGTCAATGAGATCAAGCGCTTCATCCCAATTTCCTTTTTTTGAGGCTATGCAAGCCAGTTGATAATATCCACTGTCCATCCAGGCCGAATTCCAAACTGATTTATAAAATGCATCATAGGCCTCATCATCCTTGCCCAAAAATCGCAAAGAGAGACCAAGGTTGAAAAAAGGTTCTCCGTCAATGGGATTGGGATTGAAATGGGTAAGTGTTTCGATGGCTTTTTTGAAGTACTGTTCGGCAAGGGTGAATTGGCCGCGGCGCAAATCCCACAAGCCCAGCGCATTGTTACACCGGCTGTCCTTTGAATCCCTGCGAAGCGCTTCCAAATAATAATCCGTCGGATTGTAGGTGGCATGACGGTACTGTTCGAGATGCAGGCCTGTAAGGTACAGTTCTTCCAAGCTGTCAATCTCAGCCGGAAGTCTCGCGGGTTTTGCAGCCTGCGGAATTTCCTTTTTTCCTGCCGGATCAGTTTGCCACTCAACAAGAATTTTCCTGTCAGAGGACTGGATTAAAATTTTCAATGTTTTGGGATCGATATCCCCAATTTCAATTTCCTTTTCATACGATGTGTCCGGGTGAAAGTCAAATGTGTCATTGAACAGTTCTGTTTCCCCTGATCTCAAAATTACTTTCCCTGCCGGATAACATGCTAAGGTATATGCTTTTACAACAATCTTGCCATTTATAATTTCCAGATTGACCATCGCTTCCCTGGTGGCATTTTTTACCGCTCCCAAATCCCGGTAGGGCATAAAATATTGGCTGAATGATTTTTCTTCACCCGGCATAATCCACGAAAAATCGGGCTGGTTGTCTGTGTAAACACCGCACATCAGTTCAATATAAGGGCCATCCTCATCCGTCAGGTTTCGGTCCCATGCACGTCCAAAATCACTGTGTCCCCAGGTCCATTGTTTTTTCCCGGGCGAAACATGATGGTTCGCAACATGCAACAACCCTCCCTTGCTGTCGTTTTCATAACCCCCTACGAAATTGTATTTTGAATTGACAGCCATGTAGGAAGTTGGAACCGGAATGTTTTTATATCGGGAAATATCAGTTCCCGGCGAGTAATCTACTTTGTAATAGGTCCCTTTTGCAATGGGGAATTCAGATACATCCCGCTTCCCATGATCAAACACCGCATTCACATCAGGAGGGAAGACAGACTGGTAATCATCATTGACCTTCACCGCAGGATTGGCCCACCATAAAAAGGTCTGCGGTAGATTGGTGCGATTGTATAATTTTACCTTGATTTCAAGGTAGGCTTTGTCGGGATGCAAAGTAAAACCGGCCATTCCGCGTGTACGGAACATTCGCTCCAGTTCACTGCACCAGACTGTAACGCTGCCATCACTGTTTTCTTCAATGCAATGATCTATGGCTTCAAAAGTGGAGGGCCGGTGATGTTGAGGCCAGTTGAATTCTATTCCTCCCGATATCCATGGGCCTGTCAGACCAACCAATGCAGGCTTTATTACCTGATTGTAGTAGACAAAATGGCGCTCCTTCGTTTTGTCGTATGCCATTTGAATGCGGCCACCCAATTCGGGGAGAATCATGATCTTCAGATACTGGTTTTCCAGGTAGACAGCCTTCCATATCCTGTCAGTTTTTTCGTCCAGGATTTTTTCTATGACAGGATGAGGATAAACGACTCCGCTGCTTCCCTGGTATATCCGATTTTCCAGGAACATTGGATTTTTCTCCGGTTTGCCTATTCCGTAGGTTGGAATAATAACCTGTTCGTACCATGCTTTGACATTCATAACTTAGGAATTCAAGGTTTTTTAATGATCCGGTTGTTTTCAATCTCTTCAAGTGATTTGCCCCTGGTTTCAGGTAGTTTTCTCAAAATAAACAGGAACCCGAAAAGGCAAATGAATCCGTATAGCCAAAAAGTGCCGCTTGCTCTCAGGAGTTTATTCAGGATGGGAAAGGTGTACGTCAAAACAAAACATGCGATCCAAAGCGCAGTAGTCGAAATGGCCATCGCTGTTCCACGGATGCTGTTAGGGAATATTTCGGAAAGAACAACCCAGGTAACCGGAGCAAGCGTCATGGCATAGGTGGCAATTGCAACCATAACCAAAATAAGGATTGCGACTCCTTTCATTTCAAAAAAGTAACAGGAGCCAAGTGTAAAATATATAGCAGCAAGCCCGATGGAACCAAGAAGCATTAGTTTCCGCCGGCCCCAGCTATCCACCATGCGCATGGCCAAAAATGTAAACACCAGATTGACCGTACCTGTAATCACAATATTGAAAAGCATATCGCCAACGGAATATCCTGCAGAAGTGAAGACTTCTTCCGCATAGTTAAATATTACGTTGATGCCACACCACTGCTGAAAAATAGCCAGTACCATTCCCAGGACAAGAATAGGCTTCACTTTTTCCGATGTCAATGCCTTCCAGTCAATTTTAATGCTATCGCCCTGCAATGTCTCTGAAATGTTTTTCAGCTCTTGATCCGCATAATTTATTCCGCCAATCCGTTCAAGAATGGATGCCGCAGGCTTCGATTTTCCTGACATGACAAGGAACCTCGGACTTTCCGGTATGAAAAAGGAGAGGATAAAAAACAGCAATGCAGGTAATGTTCCTGCCCAGAACATCCAACGCCAGCCTATTTGCCCATTCCAGGAATGAAGAATCATCGCATCCGTAGATCCTTCGGGGATTTTTTCAGCAATCAGGTAATTGATGATCTGTGCGGCCAGAATACCAATGACGATGGTGAGCTGATTGACGGAAACCAATCTGCCGCGAATTTTGGCCGGAGAGATTTCAGCAATATACATGGGCGAAATGGCTGATGCAAGTCCTATGCCTAAACCTCCGAGAAGCCTGTATGCAACAAAGGGAGCAAAATGGCCGGCAGCACCTGTTCCAATGGCCGCCACCGTAAACAATCCTGCTGAAAGAATCAGGGGTTTCTTGCGGCCGAAACGATCAGACAGAATACCAGATGTCATTGCCCCAGCCAGACATCCTATTAGTGCACTGCTCATAGCCCAGCCTTGCATGTGGGGGGAATTGGCAATATCGAAAAACCGCTCGTAAAAAGGCTTGGCGCCACCGATTACGACCCAATCATATCCAAACAAGAGTCCTCCCATTGCAGAAACGAGAGTTATACCAAGAATAAACTGATTGTTGAATTTTGTTTGTTCCACAATTTTCAGATTTAGTTTGAACAAATTTAGTTGGCTCCAACGATACAGGGAATGAAGTATTCTACGATTATATGGATTATATTACTATATATATTCTAAAGCTAAATACATTGCAAGCAATGTTAATATCTGAATATGAGGTATATTTGTCCATAAAATATTTTAAATTCAGAATATTTGGAATTTTGATATAAACAATACATTCATATTTACATGAAGAAAGAAGAAGGTTTTCCCGGGCAAATAAGTTTTGTGATTCCTGACAAGATTGTTTCTTCCCTTGAAGATAATCCATTGATAGAGGATTTGTACATCACAGATATCGGATACTACCCAAAAGCACAATTCCATTTTCGCAACCGACCATCAGGAAGCAGCCAGTTTATCCTGATTTACTGTACGGATGGTGAGGGGGAAATCCATGTAAACCAAAAAATCCACAATATCGCTTCAGGCCATTTCTTCATTATCCCAGCCGGTATTGCCCATTCTTACCATGCAGATAAACGAAATCCCTGGTCAATTTACTGGATTCATTTTTCAGGTTGGAAATCAGCCGGTTTTTTCAAATATTCCAATCAATGCATTTCTATTGAGCTCGGAAAAACATCCAGAAAGGATGATAGGCTTGGACTTTTTTGGGAGATATTCAGTAACCTGGAGCGCGGTTTTAGTATGGAAGTACTGGAATATGTCAACCTTTGCCTTCCCTATCTTTTGGGATCATTCATTCATGCAGTTCAGTACAAGTCGGTCACTGAAACAAAAGAAAGTGATTCAGTTGACCTGAGTATCAACTATATGCTTGAAAATTTGACAAAAAAACTGAAAGTGAGCGAAATTGCTTTGGAAATAGGTTATTCCACCTCCCATTTCTGCAGGCTTTTTCTATCAAAAACAGGACATTCTCCCATGGACTACTTTATTCAGTTGAAAATCCAGAGAGCTTGCCGACTTCTTGAGAACCCAGGATTGACTGTTTCCGATGTTGCACGCGAAATGGGATTTGAAGACCAGTTTTATTTCTCGCGCCTTTTCCACAAAGTAATGGGGATGTCTCCTTCAAAACACAGAAAAGGAAGAATCTGATTCATGTATTTACTTTTTCCAACATTTATTTCTCTAGTATATTTGTAACTTTGTCTTGATTAAACGAACCGGCTTTGAAAGACGAATTGCTGACAAGTGGTCTGGCGCGCAGGGATAAGGTGGTGTTCGATTACGTATTCAACTATTATTACTCCTCCCTTTGCGCGTTTTCCATGCAATTTCTCAACGACAGAAATGCCGTTGAGGATTTGGTGCAGGATTTCTTTG
>CAZGSQ010000129.1:0-10882 GCA_964528535.1 uncultured Tangfeifania sp.
CTCTTCACGGCTCTGAACACTCTTTCCCTACACGACGCTCTTCCGATCTCGGAACAACCCAATCGTAACCCCGGCCATGATGGCACCTGCGATCAGGATGAGTCCACTCAGGATGGCCAGCTCGCCTGTGTATTTGAGGTAATTGATTCGTTTCGTTTGATCCTTTGTGTCGAACTCAACGTAGATCAAACCATATACACACCAAAACAAAAGGGGTAGATGGAGGTAGGCCAGGTTCATGGATTGACTCTCTCTTACAGAAGGCAACAGGTTGATGTACATTGCAGCCACCGCAAAAGCCGCCGATGAGATCATCATTGCTCTTTTTTGCAAGGCCTCTTTGGTTAGAAAAGAGTAGAGGGACAATCCAAAAAATACGACCAGTGCAGCATTTTTTTCATAAAAGAAAAAGGCTTTCAAATCGAGGGTAAAAATGGCAGGGATCTTAATCAGCATTCCTGTAAAGATGCAGGCCATTACTACCATTAAAAGCTCTCTTTTATCGAAGATCCACCTGTTTTCACCGGAAGGCCGGTACTCCAGCCTTACTTTCCAAAATTCAGCTGTTTCAGAGGTTGAAATTTCCTCATACACGTTGAAGAATGCTTGTTCAAACCCTCTCTTGTCGGCTTGGTAAAGCCTTTCGAGTTGTGCAGGATTCCCGATATTTTCTTTTAAGTATTTTTCATCCATGGCCTGATGTTTGGCTTTTAACTCCGCCAATGGGGGATAGGTAAAGATAAGAAGTTTTCGCTACTTTTGAATCTCAATTATTACTTTAACAAATACCAGATGAACATTCTTAGAATCTTTACAGTTTTTGCAATGCTCTTGTCATTGCCTTTGTTCTCCCTGTCTCAAAATGAAAATACAGACCTCGGCATGATCTACAAGATGAAGCAGGAAGGTCTTAAAAATTCAGGGATTGAGGAGATGGCCTTTTGGCTCACGGATTTTGTAGGTCCCCGACTGACAGGTTCGACAGGGAACAACCGTGGGAATGAATGGGCGAAGAAAAAGATGGAAGAACTGGGATTGCAAAACGTCAGGATAGAACCGGCAAGGGATTTCAGTCGCGGCGGATGGGATAACCAAAAGAGTTATGCGGCGATGACTTCTCCGTACTACGTCAGTTTCGCCGTTAATCCGGTTGCATGGACTGGCAGTACCAATGGGATGGTCAAGGGGGAAGTCTTGTTCCTCGAAGTGAAGACAGAAGCCGATCTTGAAAAATACAAAGGAAAGCTATCGGGCAAAATCGTGATGCTTCCTTCCTCTACAACGAATGTCATCAGCTTTGATCCTTTGGCCACACGGTTATCCAGCGATCAACTCAAAGATCTGGCCATGGCAACCTCTTCATTGCCAGCTACCAGGCCTAATTTTGATTTTGCTGCCTACCAGGCGCAAAGGGCCTTGCGTGTCAAGCTCAACGAGATGTTGACTGCCGAAAAGGCATTGGTGCTGCTCAACAATTCAGGGACCTATAACATTCCAAGATCGACAGGTGCTAACTATACAGCCGGTGCCAGCCAGCCTACGCCTGAATTGAATATCCCGAATGAGGACTTTGCAAGGATGGAGCGACTTGCCCGTCACAAAGTGGCCGTTGAGATGGAGGTTGACATTCAAAACAAATTTTTTGATAGTCCTGTCGTCAACAATGTTTATGGGGAGATTCAGGGTACTGACAAGTTGCTCAAGGCGGAGGTGGTGATGCTTGGAGCGCACATTGACTCATGGCACGGTGGAACCGGAGCTGCAGACAATGCTTCGGGATGTATCGTCATGTTAGAGGCCATGCGGATATTGAAAAGCCTTGAAATTGCCCCCAAAAGGACCATCCGCATCGCTTTGTGGGGTGGGGAGGAGCAAGGTTTGAATGGCTCACGCGGTTATGTGGAAAAGTACCTGGTGGATCCAAAGACAAAGGAGCATAAACCTGAATACGACAAGTTTGCCGGATATTTCAACATGGACAATGGCAGTGGAAGATATCGCGGAATTTACCTACAGGAGAATGAATTGGTGCGACCCATCTTCGAAGAGTGGCTCAAGCCTTTCGCCGATATGGGAGCCTCCACGGTGACCATCCGGAACACTTCGGGCACCGATCACCTGGCTTTCGATGCAGTCGGACTGCCCGGCTTCCAATTTATCCAGGATGCGATTGAATACGGCAGGGGATACCATACCACGATGGATACCTATGAAAGGCTGGTCATGGATGATCTGAAACAAAATGCAGTCATTACGGCTTCTTTTGTCTACAATGCGGCCATGCGACAGGCAAAGATTCCTGGGAAGCCCGTCATGAAAGCGAAGCCTGAGGGCGAAAGGAGAATGCCCTAAGAATATCAGACCAGGCAAATTTCAGGGCTCTCCCGCGAGCATTCCTGCTTGTATTTGACCCTGGGGTAACCAACCACCAATGCGGCATAGATTCTGTTGGATGCAGGAATGCCAAAATGGTGGTTTTGCTTGCCATTTTTGGCAAAGGCCTTGACGATAAAGCCTATAAAACAGGTGCCAAGCCCCATTGTATTGGCTAACAAGGAGGTGTAGGTAGCCCATATATTGGCATCCGCTTCGAGCATGCCTGTCTTTGAAACGGGTCCGTGAAAAAGCAACACTGCCGGTGCATGGTGACAGACCATGGAGCTGTTTTGTTTCCGCTGTTTCAGAAAGGAGTACTTGTAACGTCTGAGTTTTCGGATGTCCAATTTTGGTGCAAACAACTTTATGAACGGACTGACGAAGGGTGAGGTGACGAGGGAGAAGAGTGCAATCAATGATTCTTCTGTCAGGTTGTTCAGCAACTGTACCTTCTCCGGGGTGCGAACAATGGAAAGCTGCAGCGGTCTTGCATTGCTTGCCGATGGTGCATGTTTCAGGTTGTCGGCCAGGCTGAGGAGGATCTCATCAGGAACCTCTTT
The DNA here is from genome assembly GCA_964528535.1 of uncultured Tangfeifania sp. Taxonomy (GTDB): domain Bacteria; phylum Bacteroidota; class Bacteroidia; order Bacteroidales; family Prolixibacteraceae; genus CAINVV01. Next base: position 2,937 of record CAZGSQ010000129.1, read on the forward strand.
TGGCAGGTAGCTTCTGCAGCTGCGAATGCCTGCCGTCAAAGAGATGAAATGATCCGCGGTGACTGATTGCGAAAGCAAGGGAACAATCTCCCCATGATCCGGGAAGACAGTCATCTCAGGACATATTGCGATGCAATGACCACAATGAATACAGGTATCGGCGATTGCTCCAGTTTCGATGGTTATCGCATTGGCCGGACAATCTTTGACGCACTTCAGGCATTTGGTACATTTGTTTAAATCAATGACAGGCATGATGATCAGATTTGGGTTCCAAAAGTAAAGTAAGTTTTGAATATTTGATTAATCGACATATAATGCTTAATTTTAATTTTTCTTGTCAATAACCTGAATCCCGGCAATAATCATCATTTTTATAGTCTGTTTTCGACCTTTAAGTCATTTTTTAAGATGTATAAAAACCCAATCTTGACTTTCCTGCTTTTAATTACCGTGTTAAGTTCATATTCTTCCACCACTCAACAGAAAAGCAGCAGATCTGAAATAGACAGTCTCAGGCATGAATTGATTGTCCGAAAGGGAGCCGGTCGAATCTCCGTTCAACTGGAGCTTGCACTTCAATTGATGGAAATTGATGTCCATGAGGCGCAGCTTCTCGCGAAATCCGCCCTCTCCGATGCAAAAATCATGAAAGAGAGAAACCTCCAAATGGTTGCTTATTTCAGGTTGGCCAAGACCTTTGAACTGATGAACAAGCGGACGCTATCAGAGGCCTATTACGATTCATCCCTGACTTTCACAAGTGCTTTGAGCAACAATTGGTACAAGGGAGAAATACTTTTCCGTAAGGGAGTTATCAAACACAACAAAGGTGAAGATATACAGTCGCTCGAGTATTTTAATGCCTCCTTACAGGCCTGTCGATTGTCGAACAATTTCAAGATCATGGCCTCCTCCTACTCCATGATGGGAGCCATCTTCAGGGTAAACGGGTTGTACGACAGGGCCATCGAATACATTGTCAATTCAAAGTTAAATTACGAGAAAGCTGGTTTTAAGGAGGGTTATGCCTGGGCAGCTTATCTCCTTGGGCGGATTAATTCAGACTTAAAACTTCCCAAGCAAGCGCTCGAATTTTTTGAAGAAGCCCTGGCAATCTATGCCAATCAGGCAGTTAAAGATGGGGACGACAACGGGGTTGCCATCTGTTACGAACAGATCGGAATGCTCCATTTTACTTCGGGTAATTTCAAGGAGGCCAGCAGGTTCATTGACAGTACGAAAAGTGTCTTTACCAGGCACAAATCTGAATATGGGTTGTCAAACTCCTACAAGAATCTGGGGATGATCGAGTATTCGATGGGAAATTTTGATCTGGCGGAGAAATATCTGAACGAGTCGTTGAAGGTGAAAATAAAAGTTGGTGATTTACTCAATCAGCCTACCATCCTGGAGTACCTTGGGTTGTGCCATATCGGGAAGGGACAGCGAGAAGCAGGATTCCTGGATTTGAAGAAGGGGTTGGACCTCGCCATCTCCAACCAACAGAAAAGGATTCAGTTGAACATCTATTCCAAGCTGGCAGAGGCCTACCTGGGCATCCATGACCTAAAGAATGCAATTTATTGCCAGAAAATGCAGATAGAGGTTCAGGACTTGCTCCTTTCGGGAGCTGCAGATATAAAGATTGAACAATTGCAGGCCATCTATGAGATTGACAAAAAAAACAGACAGATTATTGAGTTGGAAGACCAGAACAAGATCAATTCGCTTACCATCAAACAGCATGGGATTGTTCAGGTCATCATGGTAGTAGGCATCCTTGCAGCAATTCTGTTTTCCATTTCCATCTTTTGGTTTTACAACCGAATCAGGCATAAAAATCAAAAATTGAAGGAAAGCAATGCTGCAAAGGATAAATTTTTTGCAATCATTGCGCATGATTTGCGTGGACCAACCTGGAATCTTGCCTCTTTTCTGGAATACATCAATGAATCTTTTAGCGAACATAGTCCGGAGGAGTTGAAAAAAATCTTGCTCTCCTTGTATAAATCGGCTGAAAATGTGAGCGTCCTACTCGAAAATTTGCTTATTTGGGCGCAATCACAATTGAACAAGATTGAGTTTTGTCCTGTGGAATTGAAGTTGGAAGATCTCATTCAGAAATCTATCAAAGGGTTAAAACAGTCTGCCGACAACAAGGAGATTGATATCCGACTCGAAATGGCAGATCAGATCTCGGTAGTAGCCGATCCAAACATGGTTCAGACGATTATGCGGAATGTTCTCGGCAATGCCATTAAATTTACAAACCGTGGCGGTTCGGTAACGATCAGGACGGAGTTGATGAATACGAACATGGCTTCAATTCAGATAATAGATACCGGTGTTGGCATCGAAGCTGCCTCCCTCTCAAAAATTTTCGATATAACCACCATCCAGCATACGGCGGGTACAGAAAATGAGCACAGTACTGGATTGGGATTGATTCTGGTGAAGGATTTTGTCGAACGGAACAGAGGCACCCTCGCCATCCAAAGCCAGAAGGGCGAGGGCACAACTGTCTCATTTACTTTGCCGGTGACGCAAGGACAATGATGTTGATTGCTACTAATTTTTGAAATGCTTTTTTATCGACGCAAGTAAATAGGCTTTCCCCACAATTTTCATTCTATCTTCCCAAACGACTTCTGATGGTGCAAAATGTCATTTGTTGTTGTTTGGGCAATCCTTGTAAGGGTACAGAACTTCTATGTTTTCGCTTAGAAGTTCTTTGTGGGTGTTTGGGTGGTTTTTGTGGTACCTGAAGTGGTTTTTGTGGAAGCATTGGAGGACAATGTTATGGTTTTGGAGCTTTTTGCGGAAGTGTTGGAGGTCATTGTGGTAGTTTGGGAGGTTTTTGTGGAAGCATTGGAGGTCATTGTTATGGTTTGGGAGGTTTTTGCGGAAGTGTTGGAGGTCATTGTGGTAGTTTTAGGGTTCATTTTTAAGGATTAGGAGGTCGTTGTTGTCTGTAAAATGGAATTTGCAGTCTACATGATACGAATTGTGCCATTAATATGGACAGAGTTGCCGGAGGTCACAATTAATATTGTAATTTTAGGATTCCTTAAAATTCAGGTAAATATGGCAAACAACACAATTTCGAGACGCAAATTTTTAGGAACGACTGCTGCTGCGGCTGCAGTGTCAATGGTTCCCTTCAATTATTCATTTGGCATTGGAAGCAAGAAACCGAATTCCAAAGTGAACGGTGTTCAATTGGGTATCACCACCTATTCTTACCGGGCAATTCCACACAGCCTCGAAGAGGTCTTGGGTTATACGCTTCAGGCAGGTGTCAATGCCCTGGAGATGAGAAGTGTCCTTGAGGAAGGACTTGGCATACCGGCAGGTCCGGCACGCTCGCGCAACGGGGAGGCTCTTTCCGACAAGGACAAGGCAGATCGTGCCAAGGCATCGGATGCAGCAAGAGAGGCGCAACGGAATTGGCGACTTACCTTGCCCATGCAGAAGTATGCAGATGTGCGCAAGATGTACAATGACAAAGGAGTCGATATCCACATCGCCAAGTTTGTTCCATCCGGTTGGTCGGATGAGGAGATTGATTATGCCTATCAGGCGACCAAAGCCCTTGGGGCCTATGGTATCACCGACGAAGCCAGCGTGGTTGCCTGCAAGCGATTGGGCAAGTTTGCGGAGAAGCACAACAGTCTTGCCATTTACCACACGCATGGCCAATTTGGTGAGCCAGGGTTTGACATAGACACACTGCTCTCCTATTCGCCGGCAAACAGGCTTAACCTTGACATTGGGCACTATTTCGGCGCCACGGGCAAACATCCCAACGATGTGATCATCAAGTACCACGACAGGATTCCTATGATCCACGTGAAGGACAAGACAGGGCCCGGCAATGCCACCCCAAATGCCAACAAACCATTCGGACAGGGTGAAACACCCATCGCAGACGTATTGCTTCTGCTTAAAAAAGAGAAATGGCCCATCGATGTTTTTGTCGAACTCGAATACAACATTCCTGCAGATTCGGATCCTGTAAAGGAGGTCATCAAATGCATCGACTACATGCGGAATATTCTTGAATAATTGGAATTCGCCTATTACAAAGTGATACGGCCCCTTCAGTTTTGCTGATGGGGCCGTATTTCATAGGTTTGCAGGCAAAAAGTTCAATCCAGGAGGTAACCTTAATTTAATGTTCGTTCAGAACTTTTACAATTGTTTAACTTCAAAAATTTGGTGGGTCGTAAAAGGAGCCTTATGTTTGTGGTACATTTTTTTTCATAAGTTTAGGTTTAGTTAGTTTGGTTAGTTTTAGTAAAAGGATGGAATCGCCCGATTCCGTCCTTTTCAATTTTAGAGGATCCACCTTGACAAAAATATATTGTTAATAGTTTTAATTTTGAAAATTATTTGAAGTTTCCTCTTTCTTATGATACAACAACCCATGTACCACCTCCCCTCCCTGAATACCCCTTCTGCCCTCGAAAAATATTCTTCTGCCTTTACCTTGAGCGACATGGAGATCTTTATTTTCCCTGAATTGCTTTTCGCACTCGTGCTGGCCAATGTGATGTCTCCCGAAATTTGGAAATGGACTGAAGATCCCTGGTTTGCTGGAATTGGGAAGATGGGAACACTCAAGAAGATCCATCGTGTGAAGCAATACATCATGGACCATTATCATTTCAATCTCGATTTGGAAACCTGGGGACTTACAGACAAGCAGACAGAGATCGATCGTTTCAGTGAATTCACAGACATGGAGATGCTTGCAAGGTCGAATGCGCTTTTCGGTTACGAAGGGGATAAGTATTATTTCGAAATGGACATCCGCAAGCATTTCGGACTCGACAAATTGGGTTCCGCCACCATCCCATACTGGAAAACAGAGACATTAGAGGCGATGAATGCATTCCGTTACAAATCGGGCCATGAAGCAGGAGCAGGAGAATGTGTCTCGCTTGCCTGTCTCTATGCTGCGGCTCTCTTTGTCGTGGCGAAGATTCCCCTTGAAAATATCTTTTTGATGGGCACGCCATTGCATTCGCAGAATTTTGTGATTGCCGACGAAGGTGTGTTGACCAACAACAGGCGTATCGTGACCAAGTCGATGTGGTACAATGGGTCAGAACTTTCTTCGTTGGCCAGGCGTGCCCTGGAGCATGAACAGGTCACCTATGTGTCTCACTGCTCGGGTTACATTCATGCGACCTATCCTGAGGCCAGTATTGACCCTGCAGCTTACGGCCGTTTCAGAAACAAACTGGCTGCATTTCTCGAATCATCTGTCGATTTTGAGCTATTTATTAATTTTCTTCGTGCCTGCAACCAGTACCAAAAGCTATTTCAGCTGTCGGTGCTGTACCAGGGTGTCAGGCGGTTTATTCCCATCGACAAGGCTTTTGGGTATGAACATGGAAGCAAGAACAGGTTAAGTGACAAGCATGGATTTAAATTCCTGGAGGAGATAGACGAAGAGGATTTCTCCTTTCAGCAGCTTGATGATAAATATGTTCTGGATCCGGGAGACTTGCTGTTTCGAACGGTTCCTGTTGCCTCATTCGTGGAAGCGTTGAAGCTTCTTTATCCGGGTTTGGAAGAGACTCCGGCATTTTATCCGAATTTGGTAAAGTTTGTTCACACGGTTCCACGGTTACCCATCGACGGCAGGATTATTGGCACTCCTCAAAAGGGGGGAGAATCGGATGTTGCTGTTGTTGACGCGGAACGCTGGAGTATTTCCCCCGGTCAATCCCGTGGTGAGATCCTGGCCTATCTTCAAACCAAAAGAGCGTCTGAAACTGCTGTCGGAAAGGCCTCATCGGTCGTCGACCTCGCCTTCTATGCGGGTCGTTACATGGATTCGTGCGATTGGCGACCATTTTTCAAGGCTGCTTTCGAACGGAATCCTGTATCCGTAAACTACTTTCATGGCAAAGTTTTGGCTGAAGTGTACAACGAATTGGCAAGCTGGTGTGGCGAATCGATCTACGATGCCAACCGAATGGCCCTACCCGATGAGGTGGTCAACTTTAATCGGGGCGATGGGATCGAGAAGGCCATCACGCTTGCAAATGTAGCAAGGGCAAGAAAAATTAGCATTTCCATGCAACAAAATGGGACACAATTTACGTTAAGTGCGGGAGAGGAGTCATTTGATTTTACCTCATCAAAGAGGCTGATTCTACCAGATCTTCCTTTTTCTGTCTGAGATAGGAAGGTTCATTGCACTTCATGCCCTCCGTCGGGTAGAAACTTCACGGTAGGGGGTGTTTTGGTTCTGTCAAAAAGGTCATAGCTTTTTTTGAGATCACCCCAAAGTTTAACATCATCTTTGTATCTGGCGTACCAGGTAAGTAAATTGGCATACGTTTCGTCTTTCAAACGTGCCGGGAAAATGGTAAGGCCGATCTCCTCCTGCCCGGCGTTGTATGCCTCTACACAGTAGACAAAAAGTTCACGGATTCTGTCGTCGGTCATGGCAAGGCATCCGGAAGAGATGCACGAACCATGGATGAAGATGTTGTTGCCCAGGTGTCTGCGAACCCCCCTGATGCTGTCGGAGGCATTCGGATAGTTGACCTTCATGGACAGGTAGAACCTGCTGAAAGGATTCAGTCCGGCGATGTGGTAAAAACCCTCCGGAACCTGTTGGTCGCGTGATCGGCGCTTGGCGCCAACATCTCCCGAAAGATCACAGATTGCGAACTCTTTGATCAGCGAATAGGCTGAGTCACAACTGTTTTTTGCCCACAACTCCACAGTTTTTTCTGTCTTGAAAGCGCGTAAATAGAGACGCAGGCTATCTCTCGAAATAGAATGGGCCGCAAGTGATTTGATGACTACTTTCTCTTTGGCAGCATAGGCTTCCCGCACCCTTGTATTTTTCATCTGCTTCTCCCGGAAATCATCTGAAGTCATTCCCGAGCAGAGGCTGAATATCGGGAGAAGCAATAGCAACAATCTCATGAATCAATCTTAGAATGAACGGGCAAAAGTAGCAGAATTATCCTATTTAATCTTTCAGACAACGGATACCCATTCCTGCTTTTTTGTTGTAATTGTTCCCTATGTCGAAATTGGTGTTGTTCCAATTGAGCTGGAAGTGCCAGGCATTGTAACTTTCCGTATTGTAAACATACTGTGTCGATGTCCAAAGCACACTCCTTTCAACATAAGGCCCGAAGAAACTGCCTGCATCATTGATGACGCCATTGGCATAAGCCGTAAAACCGGTTTCATTGGTAGCCCCTGCATTCGGTGTCAACCAGTGGTCAACTGCTTTGAGTTTTCCTCCAGAAGCATAGCCTCCCAAAAAGGTCTCAAGCGTTGTCCATTCATCCTTTGAAGGCACGTGCCAGCCCGTCGGACAGAGTTTGGCGGTGTTGACTGTCTGCCAGTTGTAATAGGCTCCAATTACATTCTTGTAGGTGACTGAATCGTTGTTGGGCCAGCAATAGGCAGGAGTCGAAAGGTTTGCCCATGCGTTGCCACCCTTGACACAAGGTATTTGTTTGCCATCGCTGTACCTGGTGGTTTTCAGGTTGGCAGCCATCCACACCTGCGTGCCAATGGTGATGGTATTGTAGCTGTTGCCGTCAGCATCTGTAATGGTGGAACCATTTCCGTCGGTACCTGAATCTTTCCCTCCCAGGGTATCGCATCCGTTTAACAGGAAAAAACACACAACCAGGTGGAATAAAATGAATGGGGAACCAGTCTGATTTTTCATGAGGATAAGCATTAGTTTGTTTTATTGTTCTGCTCCAGCTTTGGATCCTTAAAGCTGTCGTTAAAAAAAACCAATTTAATCTTCTGATGAAATAGCCCCAATGGGTTATTTTGTAGCTTCCCAATGGACGCTGCATGTCATCATCTGGTGCAGGGAAACCTTCAAAATAGGCTCTGACTCAAAGAGATCGGAAGAGCACACGTCTGAACTCCAGTCACCTGAAGCTATC
>CAZGSQ010000130.1:0-10877 GCA_964528535.1 uncultured Tangfeifania sp.
GAGATAGCTTCAGGTGACTGGAGTTCAGACGTGTGCTCTTCCGATCTTCAACGGATCGCGAAACTCCGCAATCCTTGCAGCCCAGATGATCGCCACGGGCGACCAACAGCTGATGGAAAAGCTTATCGAATTCAAGGAAGAGCTGAAAATTAAGATTGTAGAAGCAAACAACGAACTGGCTCAGGTAAAATATCCTTTCAAAACGAACTGACAATTTTGTATTCTCCTCTTTTTTCCGTAACTTGTAGGGAGTGCGGTCAGCAGCTTCCTACTTGAACTCCCCTCGCAGCGGGGTTGACCGATTTCTCTTCTCACCCAAAATGAAAGGTTATGTGGAAAAGAGATCTGAGAATCGGAATGCTGTGTCTCACCATGGTCGTTTTTCCGGCAGATGAGGTTGCTGCTGTCGAACGCACCAAGGCCGGTGCCCGCGAGGCAGGGCTTGCGGAAGCCGTTGTTGCAGTTGCTGGCCCCTTCTCTATTTTCTACAATCCGGCCCTTCTTACCGAACAAACCTCGTGGTCGTTCGCAGCATCCTACCGTCAACCCTATCTGATCAATGGTTACCACGAAAGCGCCTTGTCGGTGGTTTGCCCTGTCTCTACAGCAGTTTTTGCCGTGGAAATCACACAATCATCATTTGCCTCTTACAAGGAATCAAATTTCGGATTCTCTCTGGCTAAGGTACTTACCAGGAAGCTGTCGGCGGCTCTTTTATTCAATTATTTCACCCTCAATTTTCCGGAAACAGGTGGGCACAAAGGTGCCTTACAGGTAGACCTGGGAATCAGGTACTGTTCATCCAACCGATTGGCATTGGGGGCTCATCTGCAAAATATGGTTTCTTCCGGAATTGAAACCTATCAATACCACCTTGCTTTTCCTGCTTGCCTGAGCTTTGGAGGATCATGGCTTTTGACCAACAACATCCTTCTGGCAGGAGTCATGTTTTACCAAAAAAATCCTGGAATCGGAATCCGCACTGGAATAGAGACGAGGCTCGGTACCAACTTCCGGCTACGGGGAGGCATAACTTCCAATCCATTTCAACATTCATTTGGTTTTGGCAGTACACAAAAAAATATTCAAATTGATTTTGCCATGGTTCATCATGAGCTATTGGGCTATACACCAATGCTATCATTCATCATCCGGGTCAATAAAATACTTCAATCAAATGAAATACCCAAGTGGTAATGGCTGCGCAATCCAAAAATGATTGTGTGGGTATTCCATCTGACAACTTAAAACAAAATTTCAAGAAGATGAATAAGTTTGGGCATCTTTTGTGTATTGGTGCGGTCATGCTGGTACTGGTAGCTTCAGGGTACGGCCAGCAAACTGATCTTCGGCGGGAACAGCAAATAGAGGAACTTGTTGAATCACTGGCCGTGACTGAAGATGGAAGTTCTGAGGGATCGCTTTTGCTGGATGACCTCAGCTATCTTACTGCAAATCCCATCTTCATCAACAAGGCTACAGAGGAAGATTTGATCAGGCTAAATCTATTCAATTTCAGGCAGATCCGTGCCATTCTCAACTACCGTGAAAGGTATGGCAAAATACTTACGCTTGATGAATTGTCAGTACTTGGCGGATTTGGTGAGGAACTCCTGAGCAGAATGAAACCTTTTGTCTTGTTTGAGGTGGAGCGGGATTCGATGCAGAAGAAGAAAGATCTGGATCTTCATCAGTCGATGCTATTCAGGGTCAAAGGAATGTCTCCGGTTGCGGCAGGATATGCGTCTGCAAATGGAAAACAAAGTGCCTATCCTGGAGCTCCGTGCAGCTATTTCACGCGGTACAGAGGGACAATTGGCCACTGGCTGGATTTTGGCATCACGGGTGAAAATGATGCCGGTGAAGATTTTTTCAAGAAATCGAACAAGCAGGGTTTCGATTTTTTGTCAGGTTTTGTGAACTGGAATGGAGCTGGCCATTTGCGGAAGATTGTACTTGGTGATTTTCACCTGCGGTTTGGTCAGGGTATTAGTCTGTGGTCGGGTGGGGGAACGAGTTATGGATCTGACCTCTCCTCCATGATGAAGACGAGTGAAGGAATCAGGCCCTACAGCTCCTCGGATGAGAGCCAGTTCTTCAGGGGAGCAGCCGTACAGGTTGATCTGAAGCCTGTCGCACTCTCCCTGTTTTTCTCGGGCAAACGTCAGGATGCCAATTTGACTGCAGATTCAACGGGCAGGAATTTTATTTCATCTCTTAGATTGGATGGTCTGCACAGAACCGTGAATGAACTCTCGGATGAAAAAAATGTAAAGGAACGAATGTTTGGCGGGTATGGGGATGTCAGATTCGAAAAATGGCGGTTTGGGATCCTGGCTTGCTGTTCGATGTTTGAAACTCCAATTACCAGAGGTGATTTGCCCTACAAATCCAAAACTTTTGAAGGAGCTGTGAATATCAATTTTGGCATGGATTATCAGGTTATCCTCCGTCAAATTAGTCTTTTTGGAGAAGTTGGCATGTCTCAAAATTTAAAATTGGCAGTTGTCAATGGACTCATCTGGAAAGCGCATCCGCAACTCTCGGTCTCATTGCTTCACAGAAAATATAATCCCGGATTTCAAACCTTCCATTCAGGTGCGTTCTCGGAAGGGAGTGGAGGCAGGAACGAAGAGGGTTTCATGGCTGCCATTGAGGTTTTCCCCCTGCCAAAGATCAAGATGAGGGGGCAGGCTGATCTGTTTTATTTTCCATGGATCACTTACCAGACCATCTCTCCATCAAAGGGACGCACCTGCTCTTTTCAAGTTGATTGTAATTTTAGACAGGATTTGGCATGCTATTTTTATCTTCGTTTCGTGCTGAAACCACAAAAGCTTTCTGGTGCCACGGGTGTTCCGGAGCAATACGATGAAGGTACTGCCAAATGGAGGATTCATGGCGATTGGAAGATCAGCGACAAAATTCAGTTAAGAAGTCGGTTGGACTGTGTCAGGTACAAATTCAATGGAAGTGAGGAAACTGGCTTTCTGATTTTTCAAGATTTTATTGGTGCTGTCTCTGCAAGTCTTAAGGTATGGTTCAGAATGGCTTACTATCGCACTGATGGCTACAATTCAAGAGTTTTCAGTTACGAGAATGACTTGCTCTATTATTTTGCCATTCCTGTTTTTTATGGTGAAGGTGTACGTTCCTATTTGAATCTAAAGTGGCAGCCAACCAGTATTTTAACGGTCTACCTGAAGGCCGGATATACGTTGCGGCAAGGCGCCATCCAAATGGGCTCGGGGAACGATGCCACCCTGGGCAACCATCGTTTTGATTTTAGAGGTCAGCTTTGCTTTAAATTTTAGAATCAACCCGAAAAGTCTGCTTTTGACTTGCGTTTTAGCAAGATGGTCGCATCTTTTTGATTCAGCAACAACACGCCAAATCCTTCCTAATCTCAGTTGACAGGAGGTTATTCCCTGTCAAAGATTCCTTTTGATCAGTGAACGCAAAGGTTAAAAATATCTAAATAGTCGAAGGTTACTGTGATATTTTGTAACTTTGCCCCGCTCTGGAAAACGAGTAACCAAATTGTTAAATGGAAAAGAATGCATTCAATTCACAATTTTGACGATATCCGACCCTATCGGAATGAGGAACTGTCTGTTGTTTTGAGACGTCTCCTTGACGACCCAAAATTTGACAGGGTATTGATGAATATTTCGAAAAAGGAGGGAGCTGCACTGGATCAGATGAAGGATTTGTTGCGAAACACCGAGACCATTGAAATTTTTCAGGATAGGTTTGTGGTTCCCTTTATCAATCAAATTCTCTTGGCCAGTTCTGAAGGTTTGTCTATGAATGGATTGGAAGACTTGGACAAAGATCAGCGGTATTTGTACATATCGAACCACAGGGACATTATTTTGGATTCGGCCCTCATGAATGTAAAGATGCACTCGAGTGGTTTTAGTCCGACAGAAATAGCCATTGGCAGTAATTTGCTGATTTTTCCCTGGATCAACGATCTGGTCCGGATCAACCGCTCTTTTGTTGTCAAACGTAACATCCCTGTGAAAGAGATGCTTGCCTCTTCGAAGTTACTTTCACACTACATTCGGCAAATGATCACCCAGGGAAGTGATTCAATCTGGATTGCCCAAAGAGAAGGTAGGGCTAAAGATGGGAACGATACCACACAACCCGGTTTGTTGAAAATGCTGAATATGTCGAACAGCGACTGCTTCTTCGAGGGGTTCAGGGAGCTAAAAATAGTCCCGATGGCAATATCTTACGAGATTGAGCCTTGCGGAAATGAAAAAGTTGCTGAATTGAAGAAACGTCAGGCGGATCCTAACTTCCTGAAATCAGAGAAGGACGATCTTCTCAATATGGTGAGTGGTTTGAGCAACCAGAAAGGAAGAATTCACATCCAGTTCGGCAAACAGATTGATGAAGTGGTGTTGCTCAAAATTGCCAACGAAACGGGAACGAATGAGCGGCTGAAATTGTTGGCCGAGCACATCGACAAAGAAATTTACAAAAACTACCGCCTTTTTCCAAACAACTACATCGCGTACGATTTGTTCTTCAAAACGTCAAAATATACTACTTGCTATACTGAAACAGAGAAAAGAATATTTCTGGAGTTGACGCACAATCGGTTGCAGCTGGTCAACGAAGACATTGAAGATTCTATGGTGCTTTGGCTCAAGATGTATGCCACACCTGTCTACAATTTTGAAAAATTTGTCATGGGTGAGAAGAATGGACCTGAACTTTAATGGAAGATGATTTGCAGAAATATTATCATCAAAATTAGAACAAATCCCAGCACTACATGTGGTTTGCTAAAGTTCAATGAATACCCGAATCCAAATCTTTTTGGCACGAAGATCCGTGAATCACTCTTGTTGAAATAGAAGAGACCCCATTTGTAGTTCCGGTAATCACTGGTTGGGTCGTTTAAATCAATCATGGTTTGAACACTTTCCTATTCCACATTTAACAACTTCTCGCTGAGTGCTACAAGTGTCTCTTTTTTATCGTTGGTATTTACCAGGACAGAAATATTGTGCCTGCTTCCCCCATAAGAGATCATTCGGATCGGAATTTTGTCGAGTGCTGTAAAAACCTTAGAGGCAAATCCCTTTTCCTCTGCGATCATGTTTCCAACAATACAGACGATGGTCTGGTTTTTGTCAACTTCAACATCTCCATACTCCTTCAGTTCCGTTACGATTTCATCCAGGTGTTTTGGATTGTCGATGGTTACAGAAACAGCAACCTCAGAGGTAGTTACCATATCTACCGAGGTCTTGAAATATTCAAATATCTCAAAAATATTTTTCATGAATCCATAGGCATTCAGCATCCTGCCTGAACGGATCTTGATGGCAGTAATTCCATCCTTTGCGGCAACGGCTTTAATTCCGGCCCCTTTGCTTTCCCCGGTGATAAGGGTCCCCGGATCGGGTGGATTCATGGTATTCTTCAAACGTACCGGGATGTTGTTGTTTTTGGCCGGAAGAACGGTCTGGGGATGAAGAATTTTCGCACCAAAGTAAGCCAATTCTGCTGCTTCATTGAACGACAATACATCCACCCTTTTTGTGTTCGGCACGAAACGTGGATCATTGTTGTGAAAACCATCAATGTCAGTCCATATCTGAACTTCGTTGCTGTTGATGGCAGCACCTATGAGTGTGGCCGTATAATCAGATCCTCCGCGCTGAAGGTTATCTATCTCTCCAAGCTCGTTCTTGCAAATAAATCCTTGCGTAATGTAATAGTCAGCCCCAGGCAGAGAGGCCAATAATTCGTTTATTTTTAATTTGATGTACCTGTTGTCGGGCATTTTGTCAGAATCGATCTTCATAAAATCCAGAGCCGGCAGTAAGGTAGCCTTGTAACCCTCTTCCTGCATCATCAGCGTAAAAAGAGCAGTTGAAATCAGTTCCCCTTGTGCCAGAATAGCTCGTTCGCCAACCTCTGAAAAAGTGCCTGTCGTGAAAGCTTTGATAAAATCAAAACGATCTTCGAGTACTTTCTTACCCTGTTCCTTCATTTCGTGGCTTAGGAAAAGATCAAAAACGACATTGTAATATTTTTTTTCAAGGGCGCTGATCAGCGCCAGGGCAGATTCCTTATTTTTCTTCGATAGATAGTCGGATATTTCAACCAGGGTGTTGGTTGTTCCCGACATGGCAGAAAGTACCACCATCTTTTGTTTTCCGTCGGCTATCAACTTGACGACAGATCGCATATTTTCAATTGATCCTACGGAGGTTCCTCCAAATTTGTATACATCCATTTTAAAAAGCTTTAACTTACCTTACAACATCTTTTGCAAAAATAAGAATAAAAAGGCTTATGGTACTAACATTTAGAATTTTAGCAGAATTTTGAACTTACGATTTGTAAGTTGATTATTCTCTTTAACTATTTGATTATTTTAGAGATGGATTTAAATTCAAGGGTGCCGGATGCACGTGTCAATTCAAAAAGTATCGATTCGACCGACGAAATTCTGATTCCCTCCTGCATGAATCGGTTCAAGGCAATGATTTTGTCGGCAGGATTTCTGGATGAGATGCAATCGGAAATGATGACAGGAAGATAACCTTTTTCTTGCAGGTCAACTGCAGTCTGGAGCACGCATACATGAGATTCTATTCCGGCTATCAGGATCGTATTCTTGGCCGATTTTTGCAAATATGCCTCATATTTTGGTTCATCCAGACAACTGAAAGTGTTCTTCTCGATGAAACTGAAGGGTAAATACAGTTCCCTGATGCTGTCTACAGTTTCACCTAGGCCCTTTGAATATTGCTGGGTATAGGTTGTAGGAACACCCAATATCCGGAGTCCCTCAACCAGTTTCAGGCAATTCGAAATAAGTAGCTCTTTTTCTGCCATCACTGGAAAAAGTTTTTCCTGAATATCGATGATGAGACCTGAGCATTTTTCTTTTAAAATTCGCATGGTGAAAAAATTGTTAATTGGGCTTGTTGCTCATTATGTTGGTCAGGTAAGTTCTGAGAATTTTTTGTGCTTCAAAATGAAGTAGTTCCATAGTATATTTTTTCCAGTTGTAAATTTAAAGGACTTATTGGCACTGGTTCGAAGGATGATGCGTCGTTTCCTGACGAGTTCAGGTAGTTCCCTGTAAAATTTCAGATGGGCCGAAAATACACTGCCAAATGATCCGAATTCTCCTTTTAAGAGAAAGGTAAAAGCGGCAATTCCATCCAGTATCATTCGGAGCGGAAGTTTGATAATCAATTGTTTGGTTGGTAGGTTTTTGTACAAGAGGAAGAGGTTGTTTCTGAAATTCAGATGAATTTTGAGAGGATTGTTGTAGTTCAAGGTACCTCCCCCCAGGTGGTAGACAACAGAATCCGGACATATGTAAACTGAATATCCCAGGTGATGTGCCCGCCAACAAAAATCAATCTCTTCCATATGAGCCCAGAATCGGATGTCAAATCCTACACATGCTTTCCAAGTATCACTTCTGACCAGCATACAGGCTCCTGAAGCCCAGGAAACCGGTATGGTATGGTCGTATTGACCTTGGTCTTTCTCTACATGCTGCAGGATTCGACCCCGGCAATAGGGATAACCGAAAGTGTCAATAAACCCACCTGCTGCCCCGGCATATTCGAACTCAGCATGGTTTGCTGCATTCAGAATCTTGGGCTGACAAATCCCGATGGAAGTGTCCGAATCCATGAGGGCAAGCATGGGATCAAGCCACTGCGTGGTAACCTCTACATCGGAGTTCAGGAGCAGCAAATATTCGGTCTGGATTGCTTTCAGCGCCAGATTGTACCCTTCAGCAAACCCAAAATTGCGCTCAAGCTGCAGAAAGGTTACGGTTGGGAACAGCGTTTCAACCACCAGTCTGCTGTCATCTGTCGAACCATTATCAGCCACGACGATCGCTGCATTTCCTTTCGAAAAAGCAACAACTGAAGGAAGGTACCTTTTCAGGAAGGTACTGCCATTCCAATTCAGGATGACTATTGAAACCTTATTGTGGTTGTTCATGGTTACAAAGACTATATTTGGCCGAATTCCAATGATTTTTATAAGTAAAAATCTCCATCATTATAAACCTACGCGACGATTTAGTCTTTTGGCTTTAGCCTTGCATTTGCTTCTCTTTTGTGTTTCCACCTTTTATGGGTCCAGAGCCAGTATTCAGGATTTTCAATGATCATCTCCTCTATCATTCGTGTCGCCTTTTCAGTAATCTCAAAAGGCTCAGTATTTTTTGCATGCGCTGCAATTAGGGAGAATTCGAGCCTGTTGTAACCTCTTTTCAACTTTCTGACATTGCAGAAAAGAACGGCAGCATCCAGTTTTTTTGAGATTTTTTCTGCACCTGTCAGGATTGGGGTTTCCTGGTTCAGGAAGGTTGTCCAATACTGAATTTCAAATTTCCTGGGTGTCTGGTCCATTAGAAATGCAGTTGCCGATGCCTCGTGGTTGTTGTAATTGGCGATTAAATGTCTGTAAGTATCTGATCTTTCAATTGGTGTGATGCCAAACTGAGACCTCATTTTGAAATAGAAATGATCAAAGCTGCTGTTGGTCAATCTTTTGTATACGACATTTCCCGAATAGGGAATGTACAATGACATACTGCAGTTCCATTCCCAATTGTTGTAATGTGCAAAAACCACAATCACCTGCCTGCCTTCTGCCAGGAATTCTTCAACAACCTCCTTGTTAAGGATGGTGTGTCGCTTCTTGATTTCATCTGCACTTATTCTGTCGTAATAGAGGGTTTCGATAAAGCAGTCGCAGAAAAAGCGGTAAAATTTCTTAGCGATCAGTTCGATTTCAATTTTTGATTTGTCTGGGAAAGAGTTGTTCAGATTTTTAAAAACGACAGATCTTCGGTACCTTACCACATGGTAGACAACAGGAAACAAAATATCAGAAAAGAAATAGTGTAATCTTAACGGAAATAGCTGAACCAAAAAGGTCAGGCTTCTCAAAAGATAGTATCCTATTTTAGTTTTGGTACTCATCCCTCCTTGCAGTAATATTTTGCTACAATCGATTGAAATTCTTTGTAATAGTTGTTGTTGCAAGCTACAATTTCACCGGAGAAAAGGAAATTGTTTTCCCCATGGAAATCTGTTACTTTGCCGCCGGCTTGCCGAAGGATCAGGGCCCCAGCTGCCACATCCCAGGGGCTGAGACCAGTTTCCCAGAAAGCTTCAAATCTTCCCGCGGCGACATACGAGAGGTCTGTCGCTGCCGATCCAAGTCTTCTGATACCTTGCGAATGAACCATCAGGTATTTAATTGTTTCGACAAATGAATCAGAATTGGTAACTTCACCATAAGGAAAACCTGTAACTACCAGTGCCTGATCGGTCGAAGATGCTTCAGAGACATGAATCTCCTTGCCATTCAACATGGCTTTGCTACCTTTCCAGGCGTAAAAACACTCATCTTTCGTGATTTCGTAGACGACCCCCAAAACGATCTCGTCCTCTTCCAGCAAACCAATGCTCACGGCAAAAGGGGGTGCACCGTGAATGAAGTTTGTAGTACCATCGAGGGGGTCAATGACCCAGCGAAATCGTTCACCGGATTCGCTGGCTGTTCCTTCTTCGTTTATGAAACCCGAGCCCGGCAGGATTTTCCTTAGACCGTTTACGATCATCTCTTCTGCCTTTTTGTCGACATACGAGACAAAATTTGCTTTGCCTTTCAATTCAACACGATTGAGATCAAAGTTGATTCTTTCACCAGCAATAAATGCTCCGGCTTCTTTAGCGATGGTGATGACCTCCTGACAGATATTTTCCAAATCATTAATTTTATTTGTCAAAAATAGCGATTATCCTTGGTGAGGCAATGGGTAAACTACAAGATAGAAGCAGTCACAATTCCCTTCTTCTGTTGTTGCTTCAACAGTACCTGCCTCGTCTGGTTCGAAAGGCCCGCATCAAAGGGTACTTCGACTCTGATGTAATTTTCGCTCCAGCCGCTTGAAATATTTGTATTGGATTGATTTTCAAAGAGAACAGAAACTGTCCTGCCGAGATTCGCTTCACAGAATTTTTGATGTTTTGTATCAGAAAGCTGTATCAACATTTGTGTCCTTTGCTTTCGTTCGCCGAAAGGAACGACTCCTTGTATGCCGAGTGCCCTGGTGTTGGCCCGCTCTGAATAAGGGAATGCGTGCAATTGAGATACATCAAGCTGCTCAATAAATTGATAGGATTTGTCGAACAGTGCTTTAGTTTCTCCATTCATGCCCGCAATCACATCAACGCCAATGAATGCAAACGGAAGCTGTATCCTGATCTCATCGACTTTTTGACGGAACAGCGAAGTGTTGTAACGCCTTTTCATCAGTGCCAGTACTTCATCACTCCCTGCCTGCAAGGGGATGTGAAAATGCGGCGCAATTCTTTCTGATTGAGCCACAAATGAGATAATATCCTTGCTCAAAAGATTTGGTTCTACAGACCCCATCCTGATTCTGACAAGTTCTTCTGTTTGGTCCAGAGCCCTCAAAAGATCCAAAAAAGTCTCACCAGTACTTTTGCCAAAATCACCGATGTTAACTCCCGTGAGGTTGATCTCTTTGATGCCTTGGGCAGCAAGATTTTTTGCTTCTACAACCAAGCTTTCGACCGAAGGATTGCGGCTTTTTCCCCTGGCCAAAGGGATGGTACAATAACTACAGAAATAATTGCATCCATCCTGAACTTTCAAAAAGCTGCGGGTTCGGTCGCCATACGATGAAGATGGATGAAATTCCTCTATTTCCTTGAAGGTACAACCATGGATCTCGCTCGAAGCATGTTTGTCGAGGTTCTCAAGGTATTTGGAGATGCTGAATTTGTCGTTAGATCGGAAGAGCGTCGTGTAGGGAAAGAGTGTTCAGAGCCGTGGAT
>CAZGSQ010000131.1:0-10793 GCA_964528535.1 uncultured Tangfeifania sp.
TCATCATGAATCCCATCCAAATAATTAGTCTCATTTTACGATAACCCCAAACTTCATGAGGAGAAGAAAGTAACTGTCGGCATTGGAAAATTTGGGCCCTATGTGAAACATGATTCCAATTTTGTCTCCCTCAAAAAAGGGATAGATGATCCATACACCGTTTTGTTGGGCAGGGCCATCGAACTGATTCTCGAGAGGCGCGAGAAAATCTCCAATTCACTGTTGAAAACCTTTGAAGAAGATGCGGATATAAGGATTCTTCAGGGGCGCTGGGGTCCATACATCTCCTACAAAAAACAGAATATCAAGCTGAAGAAGGAAATAAAAATTGAACAACTGACCTATCAGGCCTGCAAAGAGGTGATTGATGCCGAACTTAAAAAACCCAAACAGAAAAAATAGAGGTTGAAATTGTAGCAGGCTGGTTTTATTTGCAGAAAGTTTCATTATTTTGTGGGTAAAACCAAAACTTATGCTGAAGGAATTTTTAACCCCCGCTCACTCCCTCTCCGTCGCCAAAGACTTTACAGGTGAAAAGGATCAACTTGGAACCATCCTGCAAAACTCCTCCTGGAATGAATCGGCCTTACCGGATGCAGTGATACTTGGAATCGACGATGAAAGAATCGCAGATCTTTGTTTTTCAAGAGCCTCTGATACGATCCGCGGGCAACTTTACCAGCTCAGGGGTCTTGCCGAAAACTTTAAAATGGTTGATTTGGGTAATGTCAGGAGAGGAACTGAGGTGACAGATACCCTGGCCGCCCTCTGCATGGTGGCCGAAGAGGTAGCCAACCTTGGTATTCCACTCTTATTTTTGGGTGGGGACCAACAGCTTACCCTTCCGCTTTTAACTGGAATGAGCAAAAATGGGGCAGTGTTAACAGTTGTTGATGACAGGATCGACAACCATTCAGAAACCGAACCTTCCAACGAAGGAAACTATCTCAACAACCTTCAGGTAGAGACCACTGTCAATGTGATGGGGGTTCAGTCGTACTTTGTTTCACCGGAAAGCAAAGATAGTTTCTCTGAAGAATTTAACGGAAATTTGACAACCCTTGGTGAACTGAGGCAGGATATCAGTGAGATGGAGCCTATCTTGCGCGAGACAGATCTCGTAAGTTTTGATTTCGGATCACTCAAAATATGCGAAGCACCAGGCCAAATCAAAAACTCACCAAACGGGCTGACAGGTGAAGAAGCCTGTCAACTTGCATGGTACAGTGGAATATCCACCCATCCTGGTTGGTTTTCACTCTTTGGCTACGACCCTGGCAGCGATCCGGAGAAGCATGGGGCCATGATGGCGGCTCAGATCGCATGGTATTTTCTGAATGGCAAATCAAGAAAAATCGATGATGTCCCACAGGATGAAGCCATTGATTTCATCCACTACATAGTGCCCATCGAAGGAATTCCCGACCCTGTCACTTTTCTCAAACATCCTGTTTCGAAACGCTGGTGGATGGAGGTGCCATCACCCGATTGCGATCTGTTCCCCCTGCGGGTTCCCTGTTCCAAAAAAGATTACCGCAAGGCGTGCAAAAATGAGATTCCCGACAGGTGGTGGTCATCCTTTAACAAGAGTTACTAAAAAAGTGACTTTCATAGCTTTTTCTTAACTTTAACCCGTTACTTTGAAATACCACTCCAAACATATCGGAACCAACCGAAAATAGATGGGTGGTTGTTCAATCTGGCAAATGAAAATACAACTATGGAGTCAATGAAACCAACATGTCGATTCGCAACAACCATGAGTAGGTTAATAATTTTCAGCAACATGGAGTTCCATTCCGCCTTTAAAAATTAGACTGTCATCGTATGAAATTTCCTATAATTTTGTGGATTTTGTTAAATATATGTACTTTCGTTGCGAGTGCACAACAGGATCCGCAGATTAGTCAACACATGTACAACCAGTTGATGATTAATCCGGGGTATGCTGGTAATTCGGGTTTCATCAATCTGATGCTGTTGAACAGGCAGCAATGGGTTGGATTTCCGGGCGCACCGGTGACTACGGTTTTTCAGGTCGACACATCGCTAAAATTGATTGGAGATGCTGATGGACTGGGGTTTACGGTTGTAAAAGATGCGATTGGGTATGAAAATAATGTCTCCGTCGGACTCAATTATTCCTACCGCATCAAACTTGGACAAGGGTTACTTGGGTGTGGTGCTTCGGTGGGTGTGATGAACAAAAACCTTAGTCCCGGATGGACCAATACCCAGGGTGGCGACTTGGTGGATGGTTCAGATCCGGCCTTGCCAAAACAGGAGGTGAATGGGATTTTAACGGATTTCGCTGCGGGTTTATACTACCGGCAAAAGAGTTATTATCTGGCATTCTCTTCGCTTCATCTGACCCAACCATCCTTTTCGTTTGAAGAAAAGGGGCACTACGCGCTGAAAAGGCACTATTATTTGACTGGTGGTTATCATCTCGAGCCTAACGACGACCGCTTCACTGTAGAACCTTCGTTCTTGCTGAAGTCTGACGGAACAACTTCTCAAATTGACCTGGATTTAATCATCCAGTACAACAAGAGGTTTTGGGGAGGATTGGGGTACAGGAACAAGGACGCAGTGGTGGTATTTCTTGGTTTTGAGATGCAAAACGGGCTCAGAATAGGGTATTCATACGACTTGAATACATCTGTTTTGTCGCGTTATAACTCTGGTTCTCATGAACTTTTTCTATCTTATGCTGTTCTATTAAATAAAAATAGAGGACAAAAAACGAAAAGTGTAAGGTTTTTATAACTTTGGCATGTAATTATGAGGGTTCACAAGATATGAGTCGAACGATAAAACGATTGTTTGCTTATGGCAGCTTGTCGGTTTTGCTGCTTGCTACCGGATGCCACAATTCCGGAAGCGGTGAATTAATAGGGGTCCAGAAACGTGGAAAGTACATGGAAGCTTCTCCGCTAGGGATGGTTTTGATTCCGGGCAAGAGTTTCAACATGGGGCAGTCTGACCAGGATATCACCGGTACTCCTGCTCCTACACGTACTGTCGACCTGGCCACCTTCTGGATGGATGACACAGAGATTACCAACAACGAATACAGACAGTTCGTCTATTGGGTGCGCGATTCTATTGCCAGGGAAACACTCGCGGTGAAATTCAGCGACCTATTTAAACCAACCAAGACCCGAAAGGGTGATCCAATCCCTGAACCCATCCTCAACTGGGACGCCAAACTCAATTGGAGCAAGCCCGAATATGCCGCAGAACTTGAGGTCCTCTTCTATCCGACGAAAGAGCGTATTTTCGGCAAAAAGGAATTTGATGTCAGAAAGTTAAACTATTATTATTACTGGGTTGATCTGCAGCAAGCCGCACGACGTCAAAGTGCCTACAATTTCACTGATCAGAAATATACAGGCACCGTTTCTGATTCTTTGGGAAGGATAGTTCCGATCAAAGACCGTTCCAGTTTTGTCATGCGGGATGCTTTAAATATTTACCCGGATACCCTGGTGTGGGTCCGTGATTTTTCCTATGCCTTCAATGAACCCTGGACCAAAATGTATTATTCACACCCCGGTTTCGATGACTATCCGGTAGTCGGTGTGAGCTGGAAACAAGCAAGGGCCTTCTGCATGTGGCGTACCAACTACAAGAACAACTCTCTTTCGAGGCGCGGTGATTATGCTGTTCAGGACTACAGGCTTCCTTCAGAGGCCGAATGGGAACTGGCGGCCCGTGGCGGACTTGAGAATTCAATGTATCCCTGGGGCGGATACTACACCCGTTCCAAGACAGGTTGCTTCCTGGCCAATTTTAAGCCAATGCGCGGCAACTACAGTGACGACGGCGGGAAGGCAGCCATCAAGGTGGCGACCTATGAGCCAAATGGCTATGGTTTGTACGACATGGCTGGTAACGTGGCCGAATGGACCATTACTGCCTACGACGAGTCCTCCTACAACTACATGCACGATCTGAATCCAAATTTCGAATACAATGCGACCCTGAGTGAGCCACCTACCATGAAACGAAAGGTGATACGGGGCGGATCCTGGAAAGATATTGCCTTTTACATCCAGGTAGGAACGCGCACCTTTGAATACCAGGATACTGCCAAATCGTATGTCGGCTTCAGATGCGTACGCTCTTCTTTTAGCGATGAATTTTAACCCTAACTTCTAACATATATTAAGAACTATGACAATTCCAAGAAATACCAAGTTAAAGGAGATTAAAGATGTCAATGAGAAGGCAGCAATGTCACCAAAGCTGTTGAATTTTATTTTCAGCATGGGGGCGGCCGTCGTCGTTTTTGGTGCACTGTGCAAAGTTTACCACATCCCTTACATGGACAAGATGTTGGGTTTGGGGTTGGCCATTGAGGTGGTCGTCTTCGTGATATCCGCATTTCAACCAGTTTATGTACCACCCAGAGAATACGAGTGGAACAAAGTTTATCCTGAACTGGACAAGGAGATGGATGAAATCGAACTCCAAGGAAGTTACGCGAAACGAGGCGGTTCTGGCGTGAACGATCTTTTCGAGAAGGCAGATATCTCACCTGAAATGTTGGCCAAATTGAAGAATGGAATCCAGGACCTCACCAACACCGCCAGAGGGATCTCCGAAATCTCGAATGCTACCCTCGCCACAGAATTGTATGTGAAGAACCTCGGTCAGGCATCGCATGCCATGAACACCTTCTCCGAAGTCAACAACAAGGCAACAGTTTCCGTAGAACGTTCGCTCGGCGACCTGGTGCAAAGTTACGAACACTCCTCCAAACTGATCACAGGCTCCTCCAAAGAGTTGGCCGAGAGTTTTGCCGAATCTACCAAAAAGATCAACCACCAACTCTCAACCACCAGCGAAAAGCTGACTGTATCATACAAGGACTTTACAGAATCCATCCACAAGGACATCGCTTCAATCAACGAAAATTCGAAGAATTATTCGGGAGAAATCACAAAGATCAACTCGAGCATGTCTTCCTTGAACTCCTCCTACGAATTGCACCTGCAGCATGTCAAAAAATTGACAGAATCCTCTGCAAAGAGTGTGACAGACCAGGCTGGATTGCAAATCATGGTGAACCAGAATCTTGAAGAAGCCAAAAAATACCATCAACTTACTGAGACGATGAACAAGAACCTGGAGGCATTGAACCAGGTGTATGGCAACATGTTGGGTGCAATGATTATCAAACGTTAACAACCTTAGAACCCAATGGCATCAACAGGCACTCCGGAAACTCCCCGGCAAAAGATGATCATGCTCATGTACCTGGTACTGACGGCGATGTTGGCATTGAACGTCGACAAGAAGGTGCTGGATGCCTTCGCTTCGGTGAATGGCGGGTTTATGAGTACCATCGAAAATTTTGGCGCAAAAAATGAGGGAGTCTATACCCAATTCAACAATGCCGCCCAGGAAAACCCCAAAAAGGTGGGCGAACTCAACCGAACCGTCATCAGAATCAAGCAGCATACCGACTCCATCTACAATTACATTGCAGCATTGAAGGAGCAGATTGTTAAGAACGCTGACGGTCCAGAGGGCAATGTCAACAACATTCAATCCAAAGAAAACCTGAATGTGGCCGCAGAACTCATGGTTACATTGGGAAACGGAACCAAGCTCAAGCATGCAATTGGAGTCTACCGGGATTCCCTGCTCAAGGTCTTTGATCCGAAGGACACTGCACAGTTGGCTTCTATCAGGATGTCGCTCGATACCTCGGATCCACCTGCTGCCGAAGGAGGTCGCCCATCCTGGGTAGTCAGCAAATTTGAAGGTTTTCCTCTGATTGCAGTTATTACCCTGATGTCAAAACTCCAAAGCGACATCCGAAACAGTGAATTCGATGCCATCAACTATTTGCATGCCAAGATCGATGAATCCTCCTTCAAATTCAACAAGTTGAAGGCGGTAGTCATTCCAAAGACCGATTATGTGCTGAAGGGGGGATCCTACGAAGCCAAAGTTTTTCTCTCTGCCATCGATACCACTGCCGTGCCTGATATTTTGGTGGGAGGCAGAAAGCTGGAGATTAAGGCGGGCGAAAATGCAGGAACCTATACAGCTTCCGGTAATGCAGAGGGAGACTTTAACTGGAAAGGGTTTATCAATTTCAAGAACCCAAATGGCATCCTTACGCAGTATCCATTTGAGGCCACTTACCAGGTAGCCGAACCTACAGCAACCATCTCTGCCACAAGGATGAACGTACTTTATCTGGGAATTCAAAATCCGATCTCTATTTCAGTTCCGGGTATCTCCTCGAGGGATCTTACCCTCAGTATAAAAAATGGAGTAATCACCAAAAACGACAAGGGTTATTTTGCAAAACCCGATCATGATGGTGAAAATGCCTACATAACGGTAAGTGCGACCATTGATAAGGCTGTAATAAAGATGAAGACGGTGGAGTTTAGGGTCAAGACGGTACCTGATCCGATTGCAACAGTTGCCAATAAATATACAGGAAAAATTCCGAAAAATGACCTGATGGTTCAACAGGGTGTCTTTGCTGATATGCCCAAAGATTTTGATTTTGACATGAAATTCCAGGTTCTTTCTTTTACTGTCATCTCCGAAAAGTCTGGGGGTCTTACAAATGTCAACAGGTCCAACGGGCCTCGTTTTACCAACGACCAGCGCACCGCCTTCGAGGCAATGATTCCCGGCAATCAATTGATCATCAAGGATATTGAAGTAAAAGGAGATGACGGGAAAACGAGAACCATCAACCCCATTGTTTTAACCATCAATTGAACTTTTAAGCTGCAACGGGAGGGTCTGGTACACTGGGGAACCAATTGATTTTTCTATATTTGACCATTGAAAACGGATGATATGATAAGACAGAAATTGTTATTCCTGCTGGTGTTTTGTAACTTGGTTCTTGTTTTTAATCCAGGAGTTAAGGGGCAGGGGATCGAGGAAATTGTGAAAAACAAGAACAAGCGGATCAATTCCGAACGCAAGCCGATCTTGTTGCCGGGCATCCGGGAGGCTGATATCTCCTGGTCTAAAATTGTGTGGCGAACCATCGATTTCAGGGAGAAGATGAACCAGCAATTCTACTTTCCAAACGTGAATGTCAAAGACAGTGCCCGTGACGTACTCTCTGGCAGGGTCAATCTGATCAACCTGCTCTTAAAAGCAATCAAGGATCAAAAAGTTACCCCTTTCCGTTCTGCGAGCGCTGGAGAAGAAGATTTTTCTGTCCCGCTCTCCTACGACCAGGTTCGGGGTAGGTTTGGAAATTTAGTTAAAAAATTGCCGGTAAGAGATGTGAACGATCCCCAAAAAGTGGTGATGACTCAGGTCGAAATCAATATACCCACCAGTGAGGTAAAAAAATTATATGTAAAGGAGATTTGGTATTTTGACAAACAGAAATCCTCCATGCAGGTTAGAATTCTTGGTATTTGTCCTGTGAGAGAGTTTTTTGAGGACAGCGATCAGGAGAAAAGCAAATTGTTGGAGAATGATCTATTTTGGGTTGAGTACAACAATAATCTTAGAAAAGTGCTCGCAAGCAGCGAATGTTTTAACCCTTTCAACAGCTCCAGAAGCTTCAGCTTCGATGATATCTTCTTGCTCAGGATGTTTGATGGATACATTATGAGGGAAGAAAACGTATACGACAACAGGGGCATTAGTGACTATACCAAAGGTCATCCTGATCTGGCATTGAAAGAATCCGACAGGATCAAGAACGCCATTTTTAACTACGAACAGGATTTGTGGGAGTATTGAGAAAAGGAAAAAGGAAATAGGGAAAAGGGTAGGAAAGGGAGTTGGTTCGCTTTTTTACCCTTTTTCATTTCTGCCAAAGAGTGCCTTGACCACGCGCTCTACCCGTTCGATCTGATGAATTTTTATCTCGAAACGGGAGAAGTCTACCCCTTTGTTGTATTTGGAGATGTAGATCTCCTTGAACCCCAGTTTCTGGGCCTCGGCGATGCGTTGCTCGATCCTTCCTACGGGTCTGACCTCCCCTGTTAAGCCGATCTCTCCTGAAAAGGCAACTCCCTTGTCGATGGCGACATCAAAACTGGAGGAGAGAATGGCACAAATTACGGCCAGGTCCATGGCTGGATCATCCACACGCAATCCTCCGGCAATGTTGAGGAAAACATCCTTGACCATCAGCTTAAATCCGGCTCTTTTTTCCAGAACGGCAAGCAACATGTTCATCCTCCTCAGATCGAAGCCAGTTGCAGAGCGTTGGGGTGTTCCGTAGGCAGCCGATCCTACGAGTGCCTGCACTTCAATCAGAAAGGAGCGCATCCCTTCAATGGCTGCCGCAGTGGAGGTTCCGCTGAGTCCTTCGTTGTGGGAAGAGAGCAACATTTCGGAGGGATTGCTAACTTCTCTCAGGCCGGTCTGTCGCATTTCGTAAATTCCCAACTCCGAAGTAGATCCGAACCTGTTTTTGACAGACCTGACAATCCTGTAAAGGTGGTTCCTGTCCCCTTCAAATTGTAAAACAGTGTCGACAATGTGTTCCAGTACCTTGGGCCCGGCTAGGCTTCCCTCCTTGTTGATGTGCCCGATCAAAATAACGGCAATGTTCCTGGCCTTGGCCAGCTTCATGATGGCAATGGTACACTCTCTGATCTGTGTCACGCTGCCAGCAGTCGATTCGACGGCTTCGCTGTTGATGGTCTGGATAGAATCTACAATCACCAAGTCAGGCGACTCATGATCGATGTGCAAAAGAATTGATTCGAGCAAGGTCTCGCACAGGAAGAGACATCCGGGATTCGTGCCCTCCAGTCGCCCGGCACGCATCTTCAACTGCTGCAGACTCTCCTCCCCGGATATGTAAAGAACGCTCCTGTTTTTTAACTGTAGGGCAATCTGCATCACCAGCGTTGACTTCCCAATGCCGGGTTCGCCTCCAAGCAGGATCAAACCACCGGGTACCATGCCTCCTCCAAGCACCCTGTTGAATTCGCTGTTGCTTGTATCTATCCGTGGTAGTTCGAGCATGTCAATCTCTTCCAGGGTAACCGGTCTGGAAGAAGGAATCCCGGAAGGATGGTTGGAAGCGTTGGCAGGACGGGATACCTCTTCCTGAAATGTATTCCACTCTCCGCAAGAGGAGCAGTGGCCAATCCATTTAGGAGAGGCGTAGCCGCAATTCTGGCAGACAAATGAGGTTTTTAGCTTTGCCAATTGGATTATATCAGCCTGTTTGTTTCTGTCTCAGGGAAAATAATGGAAGGAACAAATGTCTTTGCCTCCTCAAAATCGATGGTGGCATAGGATACAATGATGATAATGTCTCCCGGCACCACCTTTCGTGCCGCTGGACCATTGAGAATGATGTCTCCCGATTTTCTCTTGCCGCGAATCACATAGGTTTCGAACCGTTCTCCGTTGTTGGTATTGACTACCTGCACCTTCTCATTCTCGATCAGGTTGGCCGCATCCATCAATTCTTCGTCGATGGTAATGCTTCCGACATATTGAAGATCGGCACCCGTAACGGTAACTCTGTGGATCTTTGATTTGCAAATTTCTATAAACATCTGGAATATTGTTATTTATCAAAAATTATATTGTCAATTAGTCTGACAGCACCCGCGAACACGGCGATGCATCCAACTTTGATCCCTGCCTGTTCCCAGGAGACAATTGGTTGTAGCGTGAGTTCATCGACGATCTCAAAATATTCTGCCTGGAGCAAGCCTGAACCATTCACTTTCTCAACCACCCGTTGTTTTACTTCGTCTGGGGTAAGCAGACCGGCCTCCTCACGGGCCGCTAACAAGATCCTCCTTATTTGGGGAGCTGCCTTGCGGTGTTCGGATGTAAGTAACTGATTTCTTGAACTAAGCGCCAAGCCATCAGGCTCCCTCACTGTTTCGCAGGCAACCATGGTCAGGCGAAGTTCCAGTGAGTAGACCATCGCCTTGAGGATGGAATATTGCTGAAAATCTTTCAGGCCGAAATAGGCCTTGTCGGGTACAACAATGTCGAACAACCTGCTGACTACCTGTGCCACACCATTGAAGTGCCCGGGCCTGAAACGACCCTCCATCACCGTCTCCAAAGTGCCAAAGTCGAACTTCCGGGTATCCGGTGCCGGATATATTTCTGATACTTCAGGAGCAAAAATGTAATCACACTTCACCGCAGAAAGGAGTTTCAAATCAGAATCCAGGGTCCGGGGATAGTTTTTAAGGTCTTGGGGATCGTTGAATTGCGTCGGATTAACGAATACCGAGACAACAACCCGCTCATTCTCCGCTGCGGCCCTTCTTACCAGCGAGAGGTGGCCTTCGTGCAATGCGCCCATGGTGGGTACAAATCCAATGGAGAACCCATTGAATCTGTCCGAATCCAATACCTTCCTCAAATCCTTTGTAGTCGTGAAAAGCTCCATTTTATGTTGAAAGCAACAGACAAAGTTAAGCAAAAAAAGTGCCTGAAGTGCCTAAAGTACCTAAAGTTTAATGGCCTAAAGTTGGGAGTCCAAAAGTACTTTAAGTACTTTGGTTCACTTTGGTCGCTTTAGGCACTTTGGTTCACTTTCCCGGCTTTCACTTTGTTTAACTTTTGGCTTGGTGAAAATCGTTGAAAGTTGCGTAAATTTTATATATTTTTGCAAAATATTTAAGTTAAAGGAATGGAAAAAAAGAAGGTTCTATTTATCTCACAAGAAATCACACCTTATCTCCCTGAATCAGAGATTGCAGAAATTGGTCGTTATCTGCCTCAGGGGATACAGGAACGGGGGAAAGAGATCCGTACCTTCATGCCACGTTTCGGAAATGTCAATGAGAGAAGAAACC
>CAZGSQ010000132.1:0-10767 GCA_964528535.1 uncultured Tangfeifania sp.
CACAATCAATAGGGAATAAAAAGGTTTCCAAAGTAATCAATCTGTATGATGGGAAAGAGCTTTTATGGGTAAAAAATAAAAATAAAACAATTACCATTAGCGGAGTTGATTATTCACTTAATCCGTCAACTACCATACTGGAGGTTACACTTGCTGAACCTGTTTACTAAATAAAAATATCAAATGAAAAAGACATTGCTATGTGCCCTGATGATTATTTTCGCAGTTTCCACGAAATCGCAGGAGATTTCGCTGAACGGCAAATGGAGCTTCGCTATTGATCCCACCAATGTAGGAGAACAGAACGACTGGCATCTGCCGTGGGAAGTGGCCAAAGACAATTCAAGCTTGTTAGCAACCGGATGGGATCAGGTAACCGTTCCACATTGCTGGAGCATCGACACCCGGTATAATTTCATCGGAAAAGCCTGGTACCGCAAAGGATTTAAGCTTCCGGCTGATGCAGCCAATTCTTCAGTCAGAATAAGGTTTGAGGCTATTTATTACAAGTGCCGTATTTTCCTCAACGGAGAACTTGTTGGAATGCACGAAGGCGGATATACCCCGTTCACGCTGGATATCACGCAAAAGGTAAAGTATCCTGATGTAAATTTCCTGGTGGTAGAAGCCGACAACTCCTGGGACCAGTTGGCCATTCCGGGTGCAAGAACAGGTAAAGGTCCCAACGACCAGCTTTTTCCCTGGTATGAATTCGGTGGGATTACCAGGGATGTGACGCTCGAAATCTCCTCCAAAATTTACATCTCCAAACAAAAAATTGAATCGGCTCCAAACCTTCAGACAGGAAGTTCGCGGATTAAAATTATTACCTGGATTGAAAATAAAACCTTCAGGGATACGGTGATCACCCTCCAACCTGGCATCACCTCACGGACCGGCCACAAAGTGGTACGCGCTGGCAATCAGCTTTCCAAAACGATCAGAATGAAAGCCTGGACCCAGGTAAAAGTAGTGATGGAAGATACTTTGTCTGCTGCCAATACTTTGTTGTGGGATTTCGACAATCCCAACTTGTACGATGTAGAGTCGACACTCTTGTCCGACAAGAAAGCGATTGGATCCTACAAAACCTACTTCGGAATCAGGGAGTTTAAGCAAGTTGGAATTCAACTGCTGCTCAATGGGAAGCCTGTCAGGGTGGCAGGTGCCAATCGTCATTCCGATCATCCGAAATACGGATCAACAGACCCTGCAGAATTGGCTGCACTGGACATGGGATTGCAGCGCAACGGCAACATGGTGATGGCCAGATTGTGCCACACACCTACCAGCAAGCATTTCTACCAATGGGCCGATGAAAACGGTTCCCTCATCTTTGCCGAAATCCCCAGCTGGGGTTTCTCTTCCGTATTGTTGGGAAATTCTACCTTGAGGGAGAAATTCAAAGCTCAGATGACGGAGATGGTCGAAGAATTCTGGAACAGTCCGTCTATCGTAGCCTGGAGTACAGGCAATGAGTACCAGAGCTGGACTCCTGAAGGAGATGAATGGACCCTTTTTCAGCGCGAAAAATACCTTGAACTTGACACTACCAGGCTGATTACCTTTATGTCGCTTGGCTCTGCTGGAAATGCGCAAAATCTGCTGCCTCCGCACGATAGTTACCGCTACTGCGATTTTATCTGCATCAATCTCTACTCGGGATTGGAACAGTTTGAAAAATCCCTGCAAAACATCCACAAGAAATATCCTGATAAGCCTGTATTTGTATCTGAGTTCGGTTTAAGATCCGATCAGGTGAAAAATGAACAGGAACGTATTGACAATCTCAAAGGGGTCATTGATATTCTGCAAAGAAATCCCTATGTGTGTGGAATTTCCTACTGGAGTTTCAACGATTACCTGAGCCGGTTTACCAACACCAATCCCAGCGGATACCGAGAGTGGGGAATTGTAGATGCCAACAGAAAACCAAGGGGACTGTATAATTCATTCCAAACAGATCTTTCACCGGTGATTATCTCTTATGAAAAAGGTGCAATGATTCTCACTGCCAGGCCAGATTTTCCGTCCTATACCCTGAAGAATTTCAGGCTGATTTTGAGATCCGGCAACAAAATTGTCAGGGAATATTCTTTGCCAGTTCTGAATCCGGGTGAATCCACCCAGATAAAGATATCGAGACCATCGGCATCGACTACCATTACAGTGATCAATGCAAAAGGGTTTAAAGTATTTGATTCAGTACTAAAACCATAACCAGATACAGAATATCTTGAAAAAGAATGAATTGAAATTTATTTATAATTTGGTCTTACATTTTAATAGAAATAATTAGTAATTTTACTCATAATAATGAGTAAAATGTAAATACATGATTGAAAGACATCATTTGCAGGTAGTTAGTACCAGAATTGCAGAGCCAAGGAAGTTCATTCAGGTAGTGGTAGGACCTCGTCAGGTTGGAAAAACCACGATGATTAATCAGTTATTGTCAAAGACTGACCTGCCTTATCTTTTTGAAGCGGCCGATGCAGTAACTGCAGGCAATACTACATGGCTGTCCCAAATATGGGAATCAGCAAGAATTAAGATGAAATTGTCGGGTAGTACGACCTATTTATTGGTGATCGACGAAGTTCAGAAGATCGAAAACTGGAGTGAAATTGTCAAGCAACAATGGGATAAAGACACCAACAATGATCTGGACATCAAACTCATTTTGCTTGGATCATCGAGGCTTTTGATTCAAAAGGGACTTTCTGAATCACTTGCCGGCCGATTTGAAATCACTTACATGGGTCATTGGTCCTTTGTTGAAATGGAAAGAGCGTTTGGCTGGTCGGTAGATCAATACATCTATTTTGGTGGATATCCCGGTGCAGCCACACTGATTTTAGATGAGCCCCGATGGACGAATTACATTAAAGATTCGTTGATCGAAACCAGTATTTCAAAGGATATCCTCATGCTTACACGTGTCGATAAGCCTGCCTTGTTGAAGAGGTTATTTGAATTGGGATCGGCTTATTCCGGTCAGATAGTATCGTTCACAAAAATTCTTGGTGAATTGCAGGACAAAGGAAATACAACCACTTTATCCTATTACCTTAAATTATTATCTGATAGTGGTTTGCTCGGGGGTATTGAAAAATATGCCGGTAGTTTAATCAGGGAAAAGGGTTCAATTCCGAAATTTCAGGTTCTCAACAATGCCTTATTAAACTGTCAGACAAGTGAATCTTTTAATTTAGTGAATAGCAATCCTAAAATTTGGGGAAGGTTGGTTGAATCCGCTATTGGAGCGCATCTTATCAATCAATCCATAACTGAACGTTACGCTGTTTTCTATTGGCGCGAAAGAAATGAGGAAGTTGATTTTATCATTCAGCAATACAGCAAAGTAATAGCCCTGGAGGTGAAAAGTGGTCGAAGAGGAGAAAATAAGGGATTAGCTTCTTTTTCTAAAATCTATCATCCACACAAAGCACTAATTGTTGGTACAAATGGGATCAGCATTGAAGAGTTCCTTAGGATGAATCCAATTGATCTCTTCTAGTTTGAAAAATATGATTTCTGTAGCATGGCTAATTTCGGTTGTAGGATCGTATTCTTCCATCGCGCAACATGTTTCAAACATTCTCTGGATCAACTGTGATGATTTGGGGGTCGAACTGGGTTGCTTTGGAAATACAGATGTCAAAACCCCCAATATCGACCGAATGGCTTCGCAGGGAGTCAGGTTTACGAATGCACATGCAGCATCTCCGGTTTGCTCCCCAGTCGTTCATCTATGATCACCGGAATGTATCCGCCAAGTATCAATTGTCAGGATCACAGGACGATCGATATGACAGAACTTCCTTCCGGGATTCGTCCGATCACAGAATATTTCAAAGAGGCAGGATATTTTTGTACGAATGGCAGTGCCCTGGATCTGTCTAAACCGGGTAAGGAAGATTTTAATTTCATAGTCAAAAATATCTTCGATGGCACCGACTGGGCACAAAGAAAATCGGGTCAGCCGTTTTTTGCACAGTTGCAGCGATGGAATTCAATAATTTGGCTGGGAAAAAGAGGTCCGAATCCATTCAAAATCAATTGTATCACACCCTGGTGGATAGCCTGGAGCTATTTGAAAAGAACTTGATACAGGAAAAACCTGAAACCATACAAAAGGCGAAGGAAAGTTCTGCAAGTTATTTTCAGGCCGGTCTGAAAAAGATTGGACTGAGGGAACAGTCAACAGATGAAGAAATTGTAAGATATTGGGAAAAGGTTCTGATCAGATAGAGTCATTACACCTATGCAATGATACATAAATTCAAATATAATACCTATTCAATGATACATTATATTTTAAAAAATACCTATGCAATGATGCATTTTATTTTATAATATACCTATGCAATGATACAATTGCATGAGAATGTGTGTATCTTTGTGATTGAATACTAAATCATTGAAATATGTTCGTCAGATATATAGAAAATGAACTGAAAAAATGGTCATTGAGAGCGGATCGAAAACCTCTGGTGTTGCGTGGAGCCCGTCAGGTTGGTAAGACCACTGTTGTTAACAAATTTGGAGATCAGTTCGAAAATTATCTATACATCAATCTGGAAAAGGCAAGCTCAAAACATCTGGTTGAATCAACAGATGACGTTAAAAAACTGATGCCACTTTTGTTTCTTTATTGCAATAAACCCATCAAAGAGGGCAAAACCTTACTTTTTATCGATGAAATACAGACGTCATCACACGCGCTATCGCTTTTAAGATATTTCTACGAAGAGACCCCTGAGATTTATGTCATTGCTGCCGGTTCTTTGTTGGAAACAATGCTTGACAAACATGTTTCATTGCCGGTAGGCAGGGTTGAGTATATGGCAATTCATCCCTGTTCGTTTGTAGAATATCTTACAGCTATTGGGGAGGGACGTTTTGTGAATCTGATAGCAAATGCAGCGCTTCCCAATGCATTTCATGAAGAAATTTTGCAACACTTTAATTTGTATGCGCTTATTGGTGGAATGCCCGAAGTAGTGGCACTTTACAGTGCCAACAAAGATATTGTGGCACTTTCCAGAACTTATAATCAAATCCTTAATGGTTATAAAAATGATGTTGAAAAATATGCCGAAAGCAATAAACAAGCACATGTGATCCGATATATACTGGATGAGGGTTGGGCTTTTTCTGGTCAGGCTATTACCCTGGGCAGATTTGCGGCATCAGCATACAAAGCAAGAGAAACGGGTGAGGCATTTCGAACTTTAAGCAAAGCCATGTTGCTGGAATTGGTCTATCCAACCACCAACGTGTTAATGCCCACCGTTTCAGACCTGAAAAAATCGCCCAAGCTTTTTTGGTTGGATGCAGGTTTGGTAAATTATGCTTCGGGAATTCAGAGGGAATATCTTTTAAAACAAGATTTAATGGATACCTGGCGTGGCATGGCAGCTGAGCAGATTGTTGCACAGGAGCTTAAAATATTGAGTTTTGAAGTTGGATTGAAGCTCAATTACTGGATGCGAAACAAAAGAGGAAGCACAGCGGAAGTCGATTTTATCATTGTGTTTGATGGCAAAATAATTCCGATTGAAGTAAAATCGGGTCACAATGCCCATCTCAAATCCATCCATCAGTTTATGAATGACACCAACCACGATATCGCTGTTCGAATCTGGTCGGGAACCTATAGCGTTGACAAGGTAAAAACAATAAATGGCAAGGAGTTCCGGTTAATTAATCTGCCCTTTTACCTAATATCGGCTTTGCCTCATATTCTGACCAGTATTTGATATTAAACTGTCATCTATCACCTGATCGACTAGCTCCTCCTATTGCCAACGACCAAATAATGGCCATGGTTAATTAATGGATAATTTTTTTTTATTTTCGGAAACGTTTCCGAAAATAAAAACGTTTCCGAAAACCTTTTCGGAAATTATGTTGGTCATATATTTTGACATCTTTTAACTTAGAATTAACATTGTATCAGTTTTTTAGCCAAACATCAATAGAGGAATGAAATTATTTTGTTCCGTTTCCAAATAAATTTTCGCTGCTGGAATAATTCATTTTTAAACTGAATATGATGAAAAATGTCCTCCAATTCATGCTCTTCTTTGTTTCTTTGCTATGGTTCACTGGGATAAGTGCTTTTGGTCAAACTGTTGACTTGAAACAATATAACATAATCTGGACCACCCAAAGCCAGAACTCCTCAGAATCCATGCCTTGTGGTGGTGGCGATATCGGTCTGAATGTCTGGGTCGAAAAGGGTGAAATACTGTTTTACCTTTCGCGGAGTGGCGCATTTGATGAAAACAATGTTTTTCCCAAGTTTGGCAGGGTGCGGCTGAAATTGACTCCCAATCCGTTTGAGGGTGGAGAGTTTCGACAGGAGTTGAAGTTGAGAGAGGGAAATGTAGAAATAACTGGAAATAAGGGTGGAAACAAATGCACCGTCAAAATCTGGGTGGATGTTTTCCGGCCAGTAGTGCATGTGGATACCGAAAGCAGTCAGCCGGTTACCGTTGAAGCTTCCTACGAAAACTGGCGGATCAATGAGCTCGAATGGACCAAACGGGATCAGACGAAAGCCAGCCTGGGATTTCGCGATGCTCCCATGCATGCGGTAATCCGTAAAGATTCTGTCGGATTCGAAGGCAACAAAATACTTTTTTACCACCGTAACCGGGATGAATCCCTTTTTGACATTACCGTTCACCAACAAGGACTTGATCCGGTAAAGGATCAGCTTTGGAATCCACTCAAGAATCTGACATTCGGTGGAATGATGACGGGTGAGAACATGAAACCTGTTGGAATTATTCCTGGCAAATACGCCGATACAGAATTCAGGGGCTGGACTATTCAGAGTGTCAAACCATCCAGCAAAAATCAACTGAAAGTGATTTTGCACATTGAAAATTCACAGTCGGTTGAAGATTGGAAAAATGGATTGTCGGCCATTGAAAAAGAGGCTTCGGCAAATCAAAAAACAGCGCTACCCAATACCCTGCAGTGGTGGAACGCATTCTGGAGCAGAAGCTACATCACCATTCATCCGGACAACCCAAACGCAAAATCCCCTGAATGGCAGGTTGGCCGAAACTATCAGCTTTTTCGCTACCAGCTGGGCTGCAATGCCTATGGCAAGTATCCTACCAAATTCAATGGCGGGATGTTTACGTTTGATCCGGTTTACATTGATAAGAATCTTCCTTTTACACCCGACCACAGGGACTGGGGGGGCGGGACGCATACCCAGCAAAACCAGCGGCTTGTCTATTTTCCGATGTTCAAAAGCGGAGACTTCGACATGCTTCCTTCACAGCTGAATTTTTATCTGCGGGCGCTGCGAAATGCCGAAATACGGACCGAATTTTACTGGGGCCACAAGGGCGCCTCCTTCAGTGAGCAGCTCGAGCAGTTTGGCCTTCCGTTGGCTTCCTCTTATGGATGGGATCGTCCCGATTACTTTCCAAAAGGGATTGAATACAATTACTGGCTCGAATATCTTTGGGATACCCAAATGGAATTTTGCCTGATGATGCTAGATGTGGAGCGGTTTACAGGGGAAGATATTTCGACTTACATCCCATTCATCGAGAGTTGCCTGACCTTCTTCGATGAGCATTACCGAAGGGAAGCAAAGATTCGTGGCAGACAAGTGCTGGATGGAGAGGGGCACCTGATCCTGTATCCAGGCACAGGGGCCGAAACCTACAAGATGGCCTACAATTCTACCTCGACCATTGCTGGACTAAAATCCGTACTTACCAGGATGCTTGAACTTCCTGATAAGTATCTATCCATCAGTCGGCGAAAGCATTGGGAAGAGATGCTTAAAAGCATCCCACCGATTGCATTCCGCGAAAAAGAGGGACATAAAACCATTTCGCCGGCATGGACATGGTCGCGCATCAACAACCAGGAGATCCCGCAACTCTATCCGGTTTATCCCTGGGGAATCTATGGCATCGGCAAACCCGATCTTGAGGTGGCCATCAATACCTGGAAATATGGAACCGATGTGCCCATTCAAAAAAACCACATCAGTTGGCACCAGGATGCGATCTTTTGTGCAAGGTTGGGATTAACGGAAGAAGCTGCAGCCATTATCATCAAAAAACTCAAAGATTCTGAACGACGCTATCCAACTTTCTGGGGACCTGGCCATGACTGGGTTCCTGATCACAACTGGGGAGGCTCCGGGATGATTGGCTTGCAGGAGATGCTGATGCAAACAGTTGACCGGAAGATCTACCTCTTTCCAGCATGGCCAAAGAGTTGGGATGTCTCCTTCAAATTGCATGCGCCATACCAAACAACCGTGGAAGGTGTATTAAAAGATGGGAAGCTTAAATTGTTGAAAATCGTTCCTGAAATGAGAAGAAGTGATATTGAAATTTTGATAAAATAATTTCACCACAAAGTACCTGAAGGTATGCACAAAGGTCACAAAGAGAAGAATTTAGCATTGTGTTCTTTGTGCGTACTGAATGCCCTTCGTGGTAAAAACCAATGAAAAACGTTATGAAAAACGCTACTTTGATTTTTATGGGTATTTTAATGCTGGGAATTGTCTCCTTTGGACCGGAAATGGCCAAAACCCATCTGCCGGCCAATCACAAAACTGCTGTACTTGCAGACTGGGAAGGCCTTCGCTTCGGTGCCTTTGTGCATTTCAATGACAACACCTGTGCGGTTATTGAGATATCAAAAAACACAAATCCGGAAATATTCAATCCTGTCAACCTGGATTTTGATGCCTTGATGACTACCTTTCAAAAGGCAGGGGTAAAATATGCTGTGCTTACCACCAGACACACTTCCGGATTCTGCCTTTGGGACAGCAAGGAGACGAAATTTGATGTGGCCAACAGTCCGTATAGGAAGGATGTGGTTAAACTCTTTGTGGAGGCTTGCGGGAAGCACGGGATAAAACCTTGTTTCTACTATTGTTTGTGGGGAAATGATCGCTGGAATCCAAAGAACTGGAATCCTACCATTAAAGCGGAACTGGAAGCAACCACTCCCAAAAAAGTCATCCTTGCCCAATTGTCTGAATTGTCAGAAAACTATGGCAAAATCACTGAATTCTGGCTGGATATGCAGGTTTGGTGCGACACTACCCTTAAACCGCAGGAGACTTATGATCTTTTAAAAAGCAAGAATCCAAAGGTGCTTGTTCATTTCAACCAGCATGTCCAGGATGGCAGCAAAATCAGGTATTTCCCAACAGATATCCTCAATGGTGAAGAGAGGACGCCACCGGTATCGGGCCACCAGAAAATCAGGCAAGTAGGTGAAGCAACCTACTATCTTCCGTTCGAATATGAAATCACTTCCCAGCGTTGCGATTCACTGACCCTGGGCAATGGCTTGATGAAAGGATCAGTATGGTTCACCTTTCCAATGAGTCATTTCTATCCTGTTGATAGCCTCTACAAATACATCAAACAAAATTACGACCGGGGTGGTAGCAATATTCTGTTGTCCACTGCGCCCGATAAAACGGGTACCTACAGCAAGGCGAATAACGACAGCATCATTAAGTTGGGGAAACTGATAAGTGGAAAATAAAGAAAAGGTCTCGCAAAGACGCTAAGAACGCAAAGATTGCAATTTATCTGTGGTTCTTCTTTGCTTTCCTTGCGCATTTGCGAGAAAATATATATAAAATACTATAAATCAGATATATAAACATCAACATCAACTCTCAGCCAATGATCTGGTTAAAATTGATTGTTTCGATAGCTTTCATGGTAATTTGTTCTGTTTTTGTTTGTGGACAGTGCAAAGCACCCAAAGCCTTCACCAATCCGGTTTTAACCGGATTTTTCCCGGACCCCTCCGTGGTCAGGGTAGGGGAGGATTACTACCTCGTCAACTCCACTTTTGAATACTTTCCGGCTATTGTTATTTCACATTCCAAAGATCTGGTGAACTGGCAGCAGATTGGACACGTATTCTCGAAAAGCGAAGAACTCGACCTGAGTTATTTTTTCGATGGAATGGGCATCTGGGCACCCGATATCTCCTACCATGATGGTGAATTCTATATCTTGTACTGCCTCGTTCAGCTTTCCAAAGACCGCAGCACCAATGTACGCGGAAACTACATGGTAAAATCCAAAAGCATCAATGGACCCTGGAGCAAACCTGTTCAGATCACGAATTTCGGAAGCGATCCATCCCTCTTCGTGGATGATGACGGAGAACATTACATGCTTTTTGCTGCCGGCATCCCTACCGGGAATGGCACCAAGATTGTTAAGTTGAACAAGGAGTGCACAAAAATGGCGGAAGAACCCAGATGGCTGGAGACAGAAGGGAAGAAGTCTGCCCCTGAAGGCCCGCATATGTTGAGAAAGGATGGCTGGTACTATTTTGTGATAGCCGCTTCGAGCGGATTGTTCAATGGTCACCACATGCTGATCGCCCGCTCGAAATCTGTCTACGGTCCATTTGAAAATTCGCCCAATAATCCATATCTCACACAGCGCGACCCGGATGCCGTCAATTTTCACCAGGGACATGGAAAGATTTTCAATACCCAAAATGGCGAATGGTGGACGATGGTACTATCTCAGCGGCGAATTCCTGGTGAGATCAAAGGCCGAAAAATGGGCATCAGTCAGCTTGGCCGGGAAACATCGCTGGAGCACATTACCTGGGATGAAAATGGCTGGCCTGTTGCCAATGGTGGCAAAGGTCCTCTAGATGCCAACATCCGTCCCAACAGATCGGAAGAGCACACGTCTGAACTCCAGTCACCTGAAGCTACCTCGT
>CAZGSQ010000133.1:0-10755 GCA_964528535.1 uncultured Tangfeifania sp.
CGATTTTTACAATAAAATTTTATAATTTGCGCCGGTTTTACTAAAAAGTTGATTCCATTGAAAAATCGAAATTATGTAGCTTTCACCCTCGTTGGGGTTTTAATTATATTGTCAATACTGTTTTCCGGGTGTAAAAAAGGAGACGAAGGCCTGGGGAAAAATATCCTCCCCGGAAGTTCCATCCTCGTTAGCAAAAACTACGTAGAACAGGGTAACATTCAGTCATTTACCTTTACCGATGAGAAAATAAGGGTCGACCATCCCTCCTTCAATTATGTAGGAAGTTTCAATGATCCCCTTTTTGGTCGCACCGATGGAGCCTTCGCCGCTCAGTTCAGACTTGGTTCCAATCCCGCCTTTGATCCTACTGCGACGCTCGATTCACTGATTCTTCGGCTCACCTACAAAAGATTGTACGGCGATACACTGACCCCTCAAACACTGAGAGTTTATGAATTGGCGGGTGATTTGGAGTTTGATGCCAAGTACCTCTCCTCTTTCAACCTGAAATCACTGATCGCTCCTGTCTCCATTGGTTCGGCAAGTTTTATACCCCGTTTCAGAACCGATTCCTCAAAAGTAGATACGACCATCCAGTATGTTCGCTTCAAACTCAATCCATCACTGGGAAACCGTCTGCTTAAAATGGATTCGCTCAAGATGGTCTCCAACGAAGAGTTCCTGAAATATTTCAAGGGCTTGTATGTGGAGGCTGATGCATCTTCCCGGAAGGGAACCCTGGTCGGTCTCTCCGTCGCCGGTACCGGGATGGGACTCTATTACCATACTGCCAAGAAAGACTCCCTCTTCTTCTCTTACAACGTTACCTCCAATTCGGCAAACATAGCCTCCTTCAAGCACGATTACCAGAAGAGTGTCTTCTCCTCCCAGTTGAACCAGGAGGTTCTCCAGGATACTTTGAACTACCTGCAGCCCACCGGCGGAACCAAGGTCAAGATCAACATTCCCTCCCTGGCGAAATGGAAAGACTCTACCCAATATGTGATCAGCAAGGCTTCTATTGTCTTCTATGTGGATACGCTTACCACAGACCCACACCGGTTTACCATTCCCAACTATTTGTATCTAAAATATTTGGATAATACAGGTGTAGAAACATTTCCCAAAGACAGCCAGTTGTCAAGCACCTATTATGGCGGAATCTACGATGCCTCCACGGCCAGCTACACATTCAACATCACCAGGCATCTGGAGCAAATCATCAAGAAAGAGGTGGTCAGTACCAGCTTTTACCTTGTTCACCCCGACAGAAACGGTTCTCCTTACAGGGTTGTCCTCAAGGGAGGCAAGAGTTCGCGGCCCATTAAGCTGATAGTCAAATATACCCGTTACCAGTAAGGAGCCGAAATTTTTGGCTTCCTACCGGGAAACTGCCGGATGGAAGAGATGATTTTAATTGAAGTTCAACCAAAAAAGAGACGAACTGTGGTAAAAAGGGTTCTGTACAATCTTCTTCCTGTCGTGGCTTCCATGGTTTTGATCTATTCGTGTGCCAACATGGGGATGCCAAAAGGCGGGCCAAAGGACAAAACTCCTCCCGTGATCGTCAAAAGTGTTCCGGAGTTCAACCAGCGCAATTTCAAAGACAACAAAGTAAAGATCACCTTCAACGAGTTTGTAGTGCCTGATGAACTGAACGACAAGTTTATCATCTCGCCACCAACCACCAAAAAGCCAATTTTCAAGACAAAGGGAAAATCCTTCGTGGTAGATCTGAACGAAAAATTGCTGCCAAACACCACCTATTCGCTCGATTTTAAGGATGGAATAGTCGATAACAACGAAAAAAACAAGTACAAAAATCTTCGGATGGCCTTCTCCACAGGTCCCGATTTGGATACCTTGCGGATCGTTGGATTTGTCAGGGACGCATTCACCCTCGAACCAACCAAAAATTGCTACATCTTGCTCTACAAGGGCACCTCCGACACGCTTGTACACAAGAGCCGGCCTGATTTTGTTGGGAAAACCAACTTTCAGGGGTTCTTTGCAGTCACCAATCTGCCTGCTACAAATTACATGATCTATGCCCTGAGCGACATCGACAACAATCTGAAATATACGGCAAGTGTCGACTCGATTGCATTTCTCGACCATCGGATCACCCCTACCGCATCTTTCGAACCGAAGCGCGATACCGTGGTGACTGGGTCCGATACCTTGGTGGTGTTGGGAAAAACCCGCTTCTTCCCCGATCCGCTCAACTTCTCCCTCTTCTTCGAAAAGGGTTTCGATCTGCGGCTCGACAAGTACAACAGAACTACCCGCCAAATTGTCGACCTCACTTTTACGGCTTCGACAGCCGATACTTTCAATGTTGAGGTGTTGAATGTG
This sequence comes from uncultured Tangfeifania sp., assembly GCA_964528535.1. GTDB lineage: Bacteria > Bacteroidota > Bacteroidia > Bacteroidales > Prolixibacteraceae > CAINVV01. Next base: position 2,356 of record CAZGSQ010000133.1, read on the forward strand.
CATCCTCAAAATCAGTGGAACCTGATTGAGAAATCAAGACATGCCGACACTTTAAAAATTTGGATTACTGATTCTTTGGTTTACAGGAGAGACACACTGGCCCTCAGGTTATCCTACCTGCAGCAGGACAGCCTCGGCGCATTCTATACGAAAAGAGATACCATCAAGCTCTATTTTCAGGACGACCAATCCAATAAATCGGAGAAGAACAAGCGCAAAGAGCGTAAGAAAATTGTCACAGAGTCAAAGAGCGTCTTGCTCTCTTCCAATTTGGTCAATGCTTTTGACTCCTACCGGGATGTACGCATCGATTCCCCCGAACCAATCTTCTCTTTCGACACCTCAAGAGTAAGGCTGTACTGCAAAAAGGACACTACTTTTTTCAGGATTCAACCAAAGATCAGGGCCGACACAACCAGCTTGCGCAGATACCTGATCTCCTATCCTTGGGAGTTTGGGACCAATTACAGGTTGACCATCGACTCTACCGCGCTTCACACGGTCTATGGGCTCTATGGAAAGCCCTTTAAGATGGATTTTAAGACACAGGAGGAAGAACATTATGGAAAGATTATCTTTGCAATCAAGAATGTGAAGGGGCCAACCATCATCCAGATTCTCGAAAACAACAAAGAGGAGCAAGTCTTGAAAAATATCAGCATCAACAAAGACGAAGAGATTACGGTTCCTTTTCTTGAACCCAAGAAATACCTCATGAAAGCCATCTTCGACAGAAACAACAATGGAAAGTGGGATTCCGGTAACCTGAAAGAGAAACTGGAACCCGAAGAGGTCTGCTACTACCAAAGTGTGATCAAAGTCCGTTCAAACTGGGACAACAAGGATACCTGGACATTGCCCGATCCCGTCAGTTTCAGGAAAAAGATAGTGGATGCGGAAGCAGAGGCTGAAAAGCTTACCAAGAAGAAGAAAAATGTACCCCAACAAACCAAGATTTTTTAAGTAATACAATTAGAGTTATGGCAAGTATCAGACAACTAAAGAAAGAGATCGAATTTCTCTCTTCCCAATTGATTGGCGATTGCATTGATTTTGTGCAGACCTTCAATGGCAAAGAGCTGGAGGCAATGGCGGTTATCGACGAAATCGTGGCGCTTCACAACGGCACTGTCGACAAGATCAACAATCCCGATGGGAAAGACAATCCGAAACTGGTAAAAGCATTTTATCAGGAGTTGAAGAAAAGCTACGTCACCGGGATCAACGATGCCTACAAGAGGCTGGAAGAACTGGTAAAATAGAATAGATAAAAAAAGGTTGAGCTCAGCTCAACCTTTTTTTATCTATTCTATTTTACACTCACCAACTTGTCCTTGCTGTTGATGGTTTTAACCGCCTCCTGCAGTGTATTGTCTATGTTGCTGATGATGGAGTAGAAACCCTCTTCTCCTATGATGTTTCGGGTGATATAGGCCATCAGCTGGGTTTCGATAATTTTGGAGGAGGTCTTTACCCCGGCCTCGTTTACGGCCACTCCGTTTTTGGCTGCATATTGCACGAACTCATTCAGGATGGAACGCTTGCGAAGCATCTCCTTAAATTCGGCACTCGTTTTAAGATGGGAAAGCTCTTCCCTGTGTTTGTCGGCAAAATCGAAGGCATACTGATAGACCAGCCCTTTTTGCATCAGCTTAAAGAGATAGGGTGAATTTCCTGTTGTATCGGCTGGAACGAAAACATCGGGCATGATGCCGCCTCCACCGAAGACCACCCGTTTCAACCGCGTAAAATATTTCATGGTATCGGCCATGTGGATGCTGTCTTTCTGCTCAAACTCACCATGGGCAAACCTCCTGGTGATGTCGGCATAGTAGTCGTCAGTCCCTTTGAGGTAAGGCTTTTGGATGCATCGTCCCGAAGGAGTATAATACCTCGCAACCGTCAGCCGGATGGCAGATCCATCGTAAAACGGAATCTGCTCCTGAACCAATCCTTTGCCGAAAGTCCTTCTGCCGATGATGGTACCACGGTCGTTGTCCTGAATAGCTCCCGCGAAGATCTCACTGGCCGAAGCAGAATATTCATCCACCAGAATCACCACCTTACGACCGAAATATCTTCCCTGACTTTCTGCACGGGACTCCCGCTTCGGTTGCGTACGACCTGCTGTGTAGACCACCAGTTCGCCCTTGCCAAGCATCTCACTCACCATACGGATTACTGAACTGAGGTAGCCTCCCGGATTTCCGCGAAGGTCAATGATCAGCTGTTCAGCCCCGCCATTGTCGAGTTTGGCGAGTGCTGCCATAAACTCTTCATAGGTCTTCTCTGCAAAACGACCCACCTTCACATAGCCTGTCTTGTTGTCGAGCATGTAGGAGACATCCACACTGTAGATGGGTATTTCACCCCTGGTGATGTTGAAACTCAACAAATCAGGTAAACCTTTTCTCCAAATTTCCACCTTTACTTTGGTTCCCTTGGGGCCCCTGAGCCTTTTGAATACCAGTTCGTTCTTGACATTTTTCCCGACCAGCGAAGAGTCAGACACCCTGACGATACGGTCACCGGCACGTATCCCAAGTTTCTGCGATGGTCCTCCCGAGATCACATCAATCACCATCACCGTATCGTTCTGGATGGAAAACTGAACACCAATTCCGCCAAAATTTCCCGACATCTCTTCCGAAACACCCTGCATCTCCCTGGCAGGAATGTAGACGGTATGCGGATCAAGTTGCTTTAGCACCTCAGGAATGGCCTCCTCCACCATTCTTTTTGTGTTCACTGTATCGACGTAATTTCCTTCAACCAGATTGATCACCTGATCTAGTTTGCTCTTGTTCGTCAATTGAACAGGTAAACTTGCAGCCAGTTTTCTGTTTTGCAATTTTATCCCCAGCCATACCCCGAAGATCAATGTAAGGGCCAGAAATAATGGCATCCAGGTCGAAATCTTGTTGTTGTTTTCCATCTAAATATTGTATACTATATACTTACTATGTTCGTTATTTGTACTTGCTTGACGATTCAAGCGCTCTCGCCAAGTTAAGAGTTAGGAGCATTTCCCCATCCTCTCACCCGCTCCAATCTCATAACTCATAACTCATAACTCAAATCTTGACCACCTCAATCTTTGCCCTTTGCAGCAACTCGATCCCATCGTTAAGATGGTAGGGCTCTGAGAATACGACTCTGATGATACCTGCCTGGATAATCAGTTTGGCGCATTCGATGCAGGGAGAGGAGGTCACATACAACGTGGCTCCTTCGCTGCTGTTGTGCGACTTGGCAATTTTTGTGATGGCATTGGCTTCGGCGTGAAGCACGTAAGGTTTGGTCTTGTCGTTCTCGTCCTCGCAAATATTTTCAAATCCGGAAGGTGTTCCATTGTAACCATCCGAGATGATCATCTTGTTTTTGATCAGCAAGGCCCCAACCTGCCGACGTTTGCAATAGGAGTTCTCGGCCCAGATAGCCGCCATTTTGAGATAACGCTCATCAAGCTTTAACTGTTTATCACTCATCATTCATCACTCATCACTTACAACTCCTAACTCCCAACTCCTATCTCCCTCGTTTCTCAAATTTTCCCGGATCAACGTACATGTCTCGCGAGAACTGCAGCCTGTCCTTCGAACTGAAAAGAGACCTTGAATTGGCCAAACTACTGACATTGGGCAGACTTTGAGATTTTAATCCCTTGATATAATCCAGCGTAGTCTTCAGCAGGGTCTCGTTCTCATCTCCCAGCGGAAGCATGTTTCCAACATCCTCCTTGGCAGTGATATCTGGAACCAATCCGGTAACAAATTCGGTAACTCCCAAAGAATTGGCATATTCGGCAACGATGGGCTGCATGGCGTATCTGTGGGTAGTGACAAGTACATTGTTTGCATCATAATCCTTCAGGGTAAGTGAGGCGACATATTTGCCGTAGGTATTCGTTCCGATGGATTTTACATTCATGTATGGTTTCAAACCGTTGATCAGCAACTCACTGGCAGAGGCGGTCTCCTTTGATACGATGAAGTATACTTCCGAAAGGTTGAGCGTGTTGATGGCGGTAGTGTTGATTTTGTCCGTGAAATTGCTGTTGAAGAAACTAGCGCCGTAGGTGGTTGTAATGTACGGCGTCAGAATGCTGTTGTAGACGCTCTTGGTGAATAATTTGGCGGTGTTGGTGGTGTAAATCATGCTCGCGAGATAGATGGCCGTCTGTACCGAACCACCACCGTTGTAACGAAGATCAAGAATCAGCTTCGAGACGCCTGCCGTCTTAAATTGCTGAAAGACGCCGTTGAGTTCGAGATCGAAATCCGAGGTGAAGCCATTGTAAACCAAATAACCGATCTTGTTCCCATTCACAGTAAGTACCTTGCTCATAAGAACAGGATCTTCCTGTAGTTGAACTGCCACCAGGGCCGTCGTTTTGCCGGTCAAGGCAATGACATTGTTGGTAATCTTTGCAAAAGAGAGGGTAAAAGACTCTTTGTTGATCAGATTGGCCGTGTAGTTGGCATCCGTCAACTGTACGCCATCAACCTTCGTAAAGATATCACCCCTCTGAATACCGGCAAGATCGGCAGGAGAACCCTTCAGTACGTAACGAACTACTCCGTAGATATCGGCCGAGGTGCTGTTCAGGTAATAGAGCTGAAAATCATAGCCCATCGTCTTGGAAATACCTGAGATCCAGTTGTCGATGATGGTATAATCACTCACAATGAACGACCATTTGTCTACCACGTTGTATTGGTACAACAATCCGTTAAAAAGCTTCGTAGGATCAGTAAATTTGTTCAGGTAAACATTCAAACTATCCACATTCCGCTTGTAATTTGGGCTGGAAGTGGTGAGCATCTGGTAATTGGTGTTGGTAAGAGCAGGTATCTTGTCAGTCCAGAAATAGTAGTCGTGCATGGCACTCCAAACAAAAGTATTGACTTCCGCAGCAGCAGGTATGGCAGGTGGTGTGACGGGTGGTACCACCACAGGATCCACCACCACAGGTGCTACAGCCTCTTTTCTGCAATTGAAGAGTGATAACGTAATAATTGACAGGAGCGTCAGAGCATATATTTTGTTCCGTATCATGGTATTTGAATTTAACTTAAACGACAAAAATACGATATTAACCAAACTACCGATGCAAGTTTGTAACAATTTAAACCACTTTAAGGCAATTTCAGAATATTTAACGCTTTTAAGTGTAGATAAATATTATCGATTGTACGGCATCAACAGCCGAAAGTTGCCTTCACTGTAACTTTTTGGTACAGTCGACCGTCTTATTCCCAAACACCGAAAAGTAGCAGATGACCATTCACGAATACAACCAGGCCGTAGATGCATGGGCCGATGCCCTCTACCGTTACACACTCAAAAATTTGGGGGTAGCAACGACAGCCCAGGACATCGTGCAGGACTGCTTCGAAAAGTTATGGATGCACAGGGATCATGTGGATCACCTCAAAGTGAAATCCTGGCTTTTTACAACGGCCCACCATACCATGATCGACGGGATCAGAAAATCGAAGAAAGAGACGCTGAAAGAGGTCTCGAAAATGCCGGAAGATCTTTGTGAATCTGGTTACAGCGACCTTCAGGAGATACTGAACATGGTTGTCGACAGACTTCCGGATTTGCAAAAATCAGTTATCCTGCTTCGGGATTACGAAGGCTATTCCTACCGGGAAATCGGCGACATTACGGGTCTATCTGAAGCACAGGTCAAGACCTACATTTATCGTTCCAGGATCATGCTGAAGAATTTCATTGGCGCCATAGATGTTCTGCTATGAAAATAACGAAAGACAACTACGAAATTTGGTTCCTCGATTACCTGGAGGAGAGACTCGACAAGGCAGGGCAGGAGGAGGTACGCAGTTTCCTGGTGAGCCACCCCGGACTTGCCGCAGAACTCGAAGATTTTGCCCCCATGGTTGCCGTCGGTGAACTTCTTGCCTTTCCGGGCAAGGAACATTTGAAAAGGATCGCTTACCAGGATCCTTCCATCTTGGAAACTACCGTGATCGCAGCAATGGAAGGTGATTTAACACAGGAGGAGACCCATTCTTTTGAAGCATGGCTCGAAAAGAACCCTGCACAGCAACTTTTGGTTCGGCAGATCCAAAATACGAGGCTCCATCCGAATCCCGGCATCATCTTCCCCGGTAGGAAAGGGTTGAAGAAAAGCACCGCCGTGAGGTTCTTGTGGACAAGGATTGCTGCTGTGGCCGCCGCCATTGTCCTGGCACTGTTGCTGTTCGATCAGTCAGGGAAAAGGAGAGAGCCAATCGCTTCAGTTCCCCTTCAAACAGCGCCAGAGCAGACCAGGAGGCTTCAAAATGGGTTGGAAGCAACTGCCATGGAGGCAACGCCCGCTGCGGCAAAACCTAAACATTCTGTTGGATCATCAATGCCTTTGACCACGAAGAAATTTGCAAAACATGAGAACAGTATTGTTTCTGTTGTACCCCGTGTGCCAATTTTTATGGCGAAACTGGAGTCCAGATCGGTGCAGGTAACCACTTATTTGGGTGATTACACAGAGCCCATACTCCTCAAGAGCCAGATATCCGGGACTTTCGCATCAAATCAAATACCCCTCTCGGATTTCTACAGGAACAAGCTCGATTCGATGAAAGCCGGCAGACCTAAATTCTTCTTTTCACGCGAAGAGGTGATCGTAGCCGGTCTGCACCTCTTTTCCAGATTGCCCGGAAGGCACCTCACCGGGAAAGAGGATGCCAACGGACGATTAACCTCCATCGATTTCAACACCCAGTTGCTGGCGTTTTCGATCCCTTTGAACAGATAGCTTTTTAGATATGAGATATGAGATATGAGATATGAGTGATGAGATATGAGATATGAGTTGGCAACCAGGCAAAAACCTTGGTATTGGGAGGACAAAAGTCAATCAAATGGGGAGATCCGGCAAGAGCGGAAGGTATCGAAAAGAAGGCAGATTAGGAGTATTTTACGTGTATAAATGAGTGCGAAGCGCAAAACAGACCATTCCACTGAGACAAAAAGCTGTTTGAGCGAAGCCAAAGGCGGAGTGAATTCTTTTTGTCAACTCTTTTTTGGTTACTTTTTGTGACGACAAAAAGTGACAAAGAATAAAAATAGAAATCGGTTACAAATGGCCAATACAATGAACAAAAGAAAAGTGCACAGTGGCTAACAAAGGTAAAAAGCATAAGCGGCTTAGGTGCAAAACCATCCGGCAAGTAGGTTGGCGAAATCGTCCTGGTGGACACTTTCGTAGCACATTGGCCCGCTTCTGCCCTTTATGCAGACCGATAGGAGTGATGAGATAAGAGTGATGGTCTGGCTGCCTGTATTCTTCGACCACTCAATGGAGTCGTCCCCTCGTCACTTCAAAAGTCTCCGAAACCGATTGGGTAGAGAATATTGAAACAACAAAAACGTTACAAACAATTCAAACTTAGATGGATGAAAACAATTTATTTTTCTTTTTTTCTTTTGGTAGCATTCGGGTTGAACACCCGGGCACAGGATACAGTTCGTGTAAACGTATTGGGTAAAAACATGGTCACAGTTGTGGAGAATGGCTCCAAAACAGATGTGAAGATTGGTGAAGGGATCGTCGATGTGCACGACGGCAAGAAGGACACCGTAAAAATAAGGGTCGGACGAAAAACCATCGTCATTGCCGAGGGGCACCATGGCTCTTCGATCAAGTACAACAAGCTCAACGACGAAGAGTTCAAGCACTGGACGGGTCGCGATCCGAAATTCAAGGGACACTGGTCGTTTATGGAATTGGGCGTGAATACCTTTGCCTCCGTTGATTATTCAGCCTATCCTGGTGCAGGAAATTTTATGGATCTGAACACCAACAAATCGCTGGAGGTCAATATCAATCTCTTCAAATACAGCATCCCTCTGCAGAAGAAGAACAATGATATCGGGTTGGTGACAGGCTTGGGCTTAAATTTCAACGACTACCGCTTCTCAAACAGCAACACCATCAAGAACGTGAATGGTTATGTGATGCCCATGCCCATTGCCGACCCGAATCTTCAGAAGTCGAAACTATCCACCGGTTATCTGACTGTTCCACTCTTGCTCGAAATCCAGCTGCCCAGGGAATCGGGTCTATGGATCTCTATGGGCGTGATCGGAGGCATCAAGATGGGTTCGCACACCAAGGTGAAGATGTCCAATGCAAAGATCAAGGACCACAACGATTTTAACATCAGTCCGTTCCGCGGAGGAAGCACCGTCAGGTTGGGCTACAAGGCCTTCAACATCTTCGGCACCTACTACTTCACCCCCTTCTTTAGAGATGGAAGAGGTCCCGTTATGGATCCGATTACCATTGGGATTGGATTGCTGAATTGGTAAATTATGTAAAAGAGAGACGGGCTGAAATTTCAGCCCGTCTCTCTTTTACAATGGAATATT
>CAZGSQ010000134.1:0-10567 GCA_964528535.1 uncultured Tangfeifania sp.
CTTGAAATTTACCCACAATGGTGGAAAAGTGACGATATCGGCCAGTGCTGGCGATGATCATAATGTAGTTGTATTCGTAAAAGACACAGGTATAGGAATGAGCCATGAAATGGTGGCTAATTCATTTCGACTTGATGTTCAAACCGGAAGAAAAGGCACCAATGGTGAACCCAGCAGCGGTCTGGGTTTATTACTATGCAAAGAATTTATTGAAAAACATGGAGGAAAAATTTGGGTTGAAAGTGAAGAGGGAGTTGGTAGTACGTTTTATTTTACGCTGGGAAAAAATAATTCTTAACTGTAACAGTTATTGCGGGCAAAGAATCCATCAGAATGACAACAGTTGCATCCAAAGAAAGCATTTCAACACAGGGAACATTACATCTTGATACGAATGAACCGAGCGGTTTAAATCTTGGACTACTGCCTATTTTGCAGTAATGAGCACTTGAGACAAAGTCAACCAATACTATTTATCCATCGAAACCACATTCGCCGGCACCTCTTTCTCAACCACCAACTGTTTACCGGCATCGGTTATCCCCGAATTCTTAAAGATGACATGGGCTGTTTTGGCACCCGATATTCTGCATATCGGTGTGGTACCTACCGGGAAACTCAAGTTTTCGACAGTCAGGTTTTTGGAATTGCGGATGTCCATCACCGGAAACTTTCTGGTAAGAATCGTCAGATCCTTGATTTTCACCCGGTCTGCGTCGATGCAGATGACGCCATAATCGGCTTCCATCCTGATATGCTCCAACAGAATGTTCTCGAGGTTCAATTCGGGCAAACCCTGCAGGTAGATTCCCTGGTAGGCACCCTTGCAATTCACGTTGCGGATGAATATATTTTTAAATTGCGGTGTCTCTTCGGTGACTGCAAGTAGTTTGGGTTGCAGGTCTGAAGTTCCGGCTTCCATCTCTTCGGCAACGGATTTTCCACCGTAGAATAAATTGAAAGAGATGGCTTGTGCAGGGATGTTAACCATTTCGATGTTCGAAATGTAGATGTTTTCGACGACACCTCCCCTGCCTCGGTTGCTTTTGAAACGTAGTCCGACATCCGTTCCGATAAAAGTACAGCCGGATACATGCATGTTGCGAACACCTCCCGACATCTCGCTGCCAACGGTCACCCCACCATGACCATGGTAGACGATGCAATTTTTGATGATCATGTTTTCGTTGGGCACCCCACGGTCTCTTCCTTCCTTGTCTTTTCCCGATTTGATGCAGATGGCATCGTCGCCAACATCGAAATTACTGTCGTATAGAATGGTATTTTTGCATGATTCGACGTCTATCCCATCGCCGTTTTGCGAGTACCATGGATTCTTCACGGTAGTGTTTCTGACTGTCAGGTCCTCACAAAGCAAAGGATGAATGCACCATGCGGGAGAGTTTTGGAAAGTTGGTCCGTCGATGAGCACTTTTTTGCAGGCTACCAGACTGACCATCACCGGACGAAGGAAATCACGGATTTTCTCGAACTCCTCTTTGCTCCTCAACTGGCGTGGAACATTCATTTCTGAGATCTTTTCTCCGGCCCTGAATTGCTCTGAAGGGTACCAGGTCTTGCCATTTTCGCTCAAGATACCACCGGAAGCAATGAGCTTTTTCCATTGCGAATCGGTCAGTTTCTCTTTTTTAACTGCCCTCCACACATCACCGAAACCATCAAAAACGCCACTTCCAGTGATGGCCACATTTTCCAGACTTCTGCCATTGACAGGAGAGCTGCAGCGGTAGGTATCGTAACCTTCGAAATTGGTCTTTACCAAAGGGTAGAGACTCTTGTCCGGACTGAAAATGATGAGGCTACCCGTTTCTGTGTACAATTCGATGTTGCTCTTCAGGGTAATCGGTCCTGTGAACCAGGTTCCTCTTGGAACAACGACGCGTCCGCCCCCTTTTGTTGAAATGGCCTCAATGGCTAATTTAAACGCCTCTGTACAAAGAGACTGCCCTCCGCTAACGGCGCCAAAATCGGTTATTTTAACTGTATTCGACAGGAATACCGGCTCCTTTACCACAGGCATCTTAAATTCAATGTTCTGGTACAAATCTTTGGTCCTGGCTGATTGCGCTGCCGATTCGAATGTCTCAAGCCCCAGAAAAATGGTGACTAAAAACAATGATAAAAATAATTTAGAAAGAGTCATCTTTAATGGATTTGCAATTGTTTCTATATACTATTAATTTTCAATATGATACCACTTTTTCGCCAAGGAAATTTCCCAAGCCAAAGTAACAAAAATTTGCTCTTTGGTATAAGCTGCTGCTTGTTTTTCTGTCAGTTTTGCCGACCAGGAGACACGCCCGGAGGTAGATGCTCCTTCACCGTGGTTGTTGTATTCGGCAAAGAGTGCAGTTCGCTCATTTTCAGCTTTTGACCAGTTGTCCCATCCTTCAGGTTTCACAAAGGATCCCATTTCGCAATTCAAAAAAGCAACTTTGGCAAAACTTCTCCAGGGCCGGCCCAGGAAGACTTTTGTAACTCCATCATTTGCAGTGAGTTTGCACGCCAAAAATACAAATCCAAAAGGTTTACCTTCCGGGGTGCTTGCCGCTGTAACAAAGGAGTCGCTCTTGATGTGAACAGCGCACTTTTCGAAGAGCGCCGTTGCTTCACCAAAAATAAAATCAGTCGTTCCTTCTATGTAGCAGTTCAGAAAATATTGTCTGCTGAATCTTCCGGCGGCATAGAGGGTATCCTGGTTCCCAAGGAACCTGCAATTGATGAACTGGCACCTGTCGCCTTCGACATGAAGCGCAACCGCCTGACCAACAGCGCCAGCCGAATTTGCTACAGTGATATTCTGAAGGATAAAATCGTTGGCTTCCACCTTGAGGGTGTAAGTGTAAAAGGTGCTGTTCCGACCCCTTTCGATTTTGTTGAAGAAGTCGCCGAAGGTGATGATCGTATTTTCGGCACTCTCGCCGATGATCGAAAGTTGTGAATTGCAGGAAGGAACCACAATCTTCTCGGTATAAATACCATTTTTCACGAATATAGTCACCCGTTGGTCAGGAAATGCCTTGCAGGCATCGATGGCTTTTTGGATGGAGGTGAAACCACCGCTGCCATCCCTGGCCACCACGAAATCGTAGTTGGCTGCGTTCGCCGACCACGCAACGAGAAGGAAAAAAAGTAACAATGGGTAATTTTTTTTAATCATATCTTTCGATTTTGGCATTCTGAAGGTTTAATTTTTGATGATTTTTCTGGAATGGGTGATCCTGTTCAGATCCGTGACAGCAACCACATAAATTCCCGGAGAGAGGTCATTCAGAGCTATTTCAGCAGTGTTTGCGGTACAACGCTGCATTTTCACGCTCGATCCTGCCATTGAATAAACATGGATGAACTGAATCTGTTGCAGCAGACTCACCTGGAGGACGCCACTTGCGCTGTTCAAATAAAAATCAGCCTCATCCTTCCTGGCCGGAATGTCTGTCACGGAGGTGTAAATTCCATCTTTCAATTCGTTGCTCGTTATATTGGCCACAAGGCTGTTCAGGTAGACTTCGAGGTTGGTGTATTTGCCTTCCAGGGTAGTCAGCTGTCCGTCTGCCGGATTATTTTTCTGGAGTCCGTTGGCATCTTCCCAGGCATCAGGTATCCCATCGGCATCCGAATCGGCAGGTGCCGGTTGGGTGTTCAGAACCGGCCAGCCACCCACCGCGCTTTGTGTGTCAACGATGCCGTTCACACTGCCGTTGCCACCGGTTGCAAAGGTAACCGTACCGGCAGCGGCATCGTGAATGATTCTGAGGTCTACCGCATCACGAAACAGAGATGCACCTGCATAACCAAGGACCTTTTGGTAAGCCATTTCTGCTGAATGGGTAGTGACATTGGAAATTGAAAACTCACTACCAACCTTTAAATCATTGATGGTCACCACGGGGGAATATAGGCTGAAATTTGGGTGGGGATTGACGCCCAACCAGTTATCGTTGGTCACGGCAACACTTCCAGACATATAATTCCCTGATACATAGAATTTTCCGTATATTCCTGCAGGTTGGTTGTTGGTTCCGTCATCGGGATAGGGTTGTACTATTCTTGATTTAGAAGAGGCAGAGGTAGCCGGACCGGGCTTGTAATAATTGTTCACCAAATTATAGCTCCCTCCTTCGGCTGCATAGGCACTGTTGCTGCCCCAGTTCCAAATCACGTTATTTCTGAAATCTACCATTTCAAGATCCGCCCTGTTCGAGTACCTGCTACCGCAGAAACGGGCGTTCCGACTGTCGTGGCAGGCCAACAGATTGTGGTGGAAAGAGGCATTTTTTCCACCCCAGATTCCGCCATAACCATGTGCGCCCTTGTCGTGGACCGAATTTCGCAGACTCTCCGAAAGCAGGCACCACTGCATGGTGAAATTGGTATTGTCGTAGAACGAAGCGCATTCATCGGTACTCCAGCTCATGGTACAGTGATCGATGAGAATGTTGGAATGGTTGCGACCCCAAAATGCATCATCCTGCTGTTGGGTCTCATCTCCCATTCTGAATCGAATGAAGCGAAATATAACATTATCAGCCTGATTTTCAACCGAATAATCCCGAATGCAGATCCCATCACCTGGAGCAGACTGTCCGGCCACAGTAACATCTCCCTTGGTGATGCTGAGTTTTGATTTCAACTGTACCGTACCAGAGACCTTGAACAGTATGGTCCGGGCACCCGATTGACCAAGCGCATAGCGCAATGAGCCGACATTGTTGTCGTCGTTGAGGTTGGTGACGTAGATGACCTTTCCTCCCCGACCACCTGATGTAAATCTTCCATATCCCTCGGCTCCGGGAAAAGCAATCAGCTGGTTCTGTCCATAACCCTTACAACCCGACAGGAGCGTCAGGAGGAGCAGGTACAGAATCAAAAACTTTTTTTGCATTTCCGGAAATATCGGGTTTGAATGGCACAAAAATCACCTATCAACCTGACAGATAAGTATACCTGTCAGGTTTTTGGTGACGAACAATGACTCAATGAAAATTGCATCAAGGTCTCCAGCGTGGATCGCCAGCAGTACTCTTGCCTGGGAATTTGCTGTCGATGATCGTAAAATCGTCGAGAGCCGGATTTTTAAACAGTGCTGCCGAAGTGCCCGTGTAATCGGTCAGACCCGGCAGGTCTGTAAGCGTAACGAAAGTTAGGTCAGAAGTCCTGAAATTACCTGCCGAGGTGATGTTGATGGTGGCAGGCCGGAAGCCTCCGACGGTGAGTACAGGCGGTGCGGCGGCACTGGGCTTCCCTGCACCGAAGATGTTGTTCTTCAGGGTAATGCCGCTCGTAACAGCCAACGCGCCATAATCCAGAAAATAATTGGGATTCTGGGGAGCGTAATAGAAAGTGCAATTCTCAATCCAGACTGAAACTGCATTCGATTTGCTTGTCAGCACTTTTTGTGCATCCGAGATGGTTGAATTGGTTAATGAGACGTTCTGAATGGTAGAAGCAGTGTTGTCGCAGGTAACCACGCCATAACCGCCGATGCTGTCTATCAGGCATTTGTTGATGGAGATCGTATTTATTTGAGGTCCGGCCTGGGTTCTGATGACTCCTCGAACCGCCTTTATTTTACAATCTTCGAAGGTAATTTTGGCGATCGTGGTAACGGCGTTGATGTTGAAGACGTACCTGCTTCCATATCCATCGGCAGCTGCACCAATCAGATCTACTGACTTGAAGGAAATTTCGGATATATTGGTGCTTGCGGCAGTGCTGAAATTACCTGCCAGGTTTAGTTTCGCTGGTGGTGCGAAGAAGGTTACCTCACTCACAAACGAAACTGCCTTGTCGAAATTGATGACACCGGTCACATTGTAGGTCATTCCACGTTTCAGAATGACCAGGGTGCCATTGCTCAGTGAAGTAAGGTAAGCACTGGTGAGTACATCGGGATTGGTATCCTGGGAGAGATCGACAATGTTCGTTCCGTTAATGATCTGGGCAACAGTTGTAACAGTCTCATATCCCCGTACAGTGGTTCCGCTGTAAAGTGTAACAATGTATGAAGCTAGTGGCGACAAACCGCTGATCACCTTGTATTGATTGGCAATGTCGGCAGAGGTCAGTGGAACATCTTTCACCAGGGTGCCACCTGTTTTGAGGGTCACTTTAAAACTGGTTACTGCATTGTCCTTGTTGGTCCAATGCATCAAAATTGCCTTGTCAAGAATATCGGCAGCTACCGGTGTCGACATGATCGATGGAAATTTTTCGGTTCTCTTCTCTCCAAGGAAGGAAAAGCCCGAATTTTTGGTATCCACGGTAGCATTTGCCCTTACATGAAGTTGGTAAAGTGTCAACCAGGCCAAATTGTCAAAGACCACCACATTGGTATCCATCGATGCGGATTTTAGAACCGTTTTAAAGGAGTCGATGCTGATCTCGGCGGTATAGTTTTTGGCCTCTTTTACCTTTGTCCAGGTGACGCCCAGCCAGTTGCCTGCACCAAGGATTTCACCGCTGATGACTGGTCTGAAAAGACGGGGAGCTTCAGGCAAAGTCTCCGATTTCTTGCAACCCGCCAAGATAATGGTTCCCAACACAAGGGTAAGAACCGTATTCTTAAGATGTAGATATTTTGTTTTCATATTGAAATTCAATTATTTAAGACCATAACCATTGTTGTTTAGAACGCCCAGACTGCTGATGATGATTTCACTGTGAATGGGCAAGACATAAGGCGCGGGGGCATTTCCGGTATTGTCGGTGTAGCCTCTCCAGGTTGTCGTCACATAGGCTGCCGGTTCGAGGGTGGTGGTGTTGATCATCGAACGCGCCCAGCTGATTTTGGTATAGCCGTCGGGGTTATCGCCCTTGTTGGGAGTATCTTTCACGGGTGGTTCTATGGCCGGTTTGCTCCAGATGTCGTAAAATGCAAGGGTAAAGTCGCTGTTGGTCTTGTAGTACAGATAGGCCGGAAGTGCGGAGTAGGTGCCAGTTCCGTTGTTGGCATCGATGCCCATCTGGGTAAGTTTGACCCTGGATTCAGCTATCTTCTTGCCGTAAAGGTTCCAGCGGATGAGGTCATACTTGCGCATGCATTCGCCGCCAAACTCCCATGATCTTTCGTTGACAATGGCAGTAAAGAAATTTGCCTTGTTGGAAGAGACGGTGTTGACATAATTGGTCACCTTTTCGCTCCAGACAGAAGCATCGAAGGCTCTTTGGCGCACCCGGCTCAGGGCTGCCTTGGCTTCTGCGGTAGGACCGTTCAATTCATTGTCGGCTTCGGCAAACATGAGCAGCACATCTGAATAGCGCATCATTGGCCAATTGATTCCCGTTCCTTTTGCCGAGGCAGCGCCCGGTGGTGTATTGAGCCACAGGCGGTTCCATTTTCCCGGGGCAATAGAGGTGGGTCCTGTTGGCTGTTGCTTCAGGTCCTTGTCGTAATAAATGATGGAACAGGTAACCGGAAACCGCTTGTCTGTTTTGTCGAAGGTATACATGTAGCTGATGGGCAGGCAGAGGTAGGCCGATCCTGTTCCATAAGGATGCGTACCGGCATCCACCCTGACGCCATGGTTCCAGGCCACATCGCCATATCCTGCCTGGAAGGCAACTTCATAAAGAATGTCGTCATTGACAGGCGTCACATTTTTACATTCGTTCAAGAATATTTTTCCGAAATCGGGGTTCAATGGCCTATCTTTCAGGTCCATCAACTTTTTGGCGTAATCGCGTGCCATTTTGTAGTAATCTGCATAATCGCCCTTTCGCTGCATGGTTCCATCGTAGCGCATGGAATATCCTGCCCGGGTCAGTGCCAGGCGGGAGATCATTCCAAGCACAAATTCACGGTTGATGCGTTCGATGCCGCCGGAAAGCTGGTCGGCCCACTGCATCGAGGGTTCAATCTCAACCAGGTCCTTCAGAACCTTGGTCAGGATGGTGTCCCTGTCTGTACGAGGAAGGTAAAATTCATCACCTGCCTTTGTGCCGGTGGTCTTGTAAGGCACATCCGCCCAGAAATTTTGCAGAATATAGTACCAGTAGGCACGCAGGGTAAGTGCTTCGCCCAACAATTGTTTCATTCCCTTGTTTTTGAGCGGATCGTTGTACAAAGCACTGCCCTTGATGCCTTCGATGCATTGATTGGCCCTGTTGATGGCATTGTAGGTATTGTTCCAGGTGGTCTTGAAATCGGCAAAGGTGGGCGACAATTTTGCCTCCAGCGACCAGACATCGCGGCGGGAATTATCAGGTGCGGCCCCAACGCCTCCGCATTCAATATCCGAATTTCCCGTAAAAACATTGGATAACCTTGAGGTAAAAGCATCCTGGTTGAACAGGGCATAAATGCTCATGACGGCCTTTTGGG
This sequence comes from uncultured Tangfeifania sp., assembly GCA_964528535.1. Lineage (GTDB taxonomy): Bacteria > Bacteroidota > Bacteroidia > Bacteroidales > Prolixibacteraceae > CAINVV01. Next base: position 8,345 of record CAZGSQ010000134.1, read on the forward strand.
CGTCTGTTTCATTGGCAAAGATGTAAGTATCTGTAAATGCCGAAGGAGAATCCGTATTCAGATATTTCTCACAGGCAGTGAAAAGTACCGCTGCGGCAACCAATATGTAGATGGTAATTTTTTTCATGTCTCTAATTTTTACTGTTAACCTGATTAAAATACTACGTTAACACCAACGGTGATGGAACGGCTTTTGGGATAGGCCGAATAGTCGACGCCGGGTGTAAGCGCGTTGTAAGAGCTGTTCCTAATACTCGAACTGACTTCCGGATCGTATCCTGAATAGTTGGTCCAAACCCATAGGTTGGTTCCGGTAGCATAGAACCGAAGCTGGGACATTTTGATCTTACTTGTAATTCGCTGTGGCACAGTATATCCCAGGGTTAAATTGTTCAGTCGAAGAAATGACCCATCTTCAATGGCCCACGAATGGATGATGGCTACTGCATTGCCAAACGAGAACGGTGACCAGATGTTGGCATTTTGGTTGAGCGCACGCAATTGTTCGAGATCGGTTACCACGGCACCAGCATCGTTGATGTACTTGAACCTGCTCGATGAGTTCATGGTGTTCAGCATGTTCCCATAAGTTGTCCTGTAGTTTTGACTGGCTGCAATTTTGTTGGCATTGTAGATGCTGTTTCCGTATACCCAGTTAAAGAACACAGAAAGATCAAATTGCTTGTATTGTGCTGACAGGTTAAATCCACCCGTATTTTTCGGATTCGCATTCCCGATTACTTTGCGGTCATATCCGTCTACAATTCCATCGGGAGTTCCATTAGGACCCGAGATATCTTTGAGTTTCAAAGTTCCCGGTCTTATTCCGATGGTGCCGCCCAAAAGACCTGTTGTGGGAACTCCCGTCTTGAGCGCATAGAGGTTCTTGATGGCATCGTAGCCTGAGAAATCGTCCACAGAATAGAAACCATCCGTTACATAGCCGTACATCAGTCCGACAGTCTGCCCGACCATCAACCTGTAGTCATCCTGATTTTTCAGGTCGGTGCTGGCCCAGTTGGAAGAAAATGCCTTTTCGTTCACACCATCCAGCTCGTCAATGTTTGACTTGTTGATGCCAATGTTGACGGATGCCATGAGTGAGAAATCCTTTTTCTGGATGATTCTTCCATTGATAGTGAATTCGACGCCCTTGTTGGATGTTTTTCCGATGTTTCGCATCTGTTTGGTATAGCCCAGGTAAGATGGAATGTCAGATTCTACAAGCAAATCTTTGGTGGTGTTCCAATATAGATCGACAGTACCGGTTAATCTCTCCTTGAAGAGGCCAAAATCGAGTCCGGCATTCCTGGTTATTGTCGTTTCCCATTTCAAATCGGGATTCACCAGCAAGCTGGAGGCGGGCACATAGTAGGGATTTGCCACATCGCCCATTCCATAGGTCCGGGTATTGCTGATGGCGTAGGAGCGTTTCCACAAATCACTTCCGATGCGGTTATTTCCCGCCTGGCCGTAACTTGTACGCACCTTCAGGTTGGAGATGGCTGTTTTCCCCTTCAGGAATTTCTCCTCCGAGATTCTCCAGGCTACTGCGGCAGCAGGAAAGATGCCCCAACGCTTTACCGGAGCAAACTTGCTGGAACCATCGGCACGAATGGTAAAGGTGAAGAGGTATCTTTCGTCATATTTGTAAATACCACGCCCGAAGAAGGACTCCAGCTTGTCTTCAGTGCTGACATTTGTAGAAATCCTGTCGACGGTACCAAGGGCCATGTTGGCGAACATCTTCTCCGGAGCAAGCGTTTCGGAGAAATATTTTGCCCTTTGGAAATAGGTAACTGAGTTCCCCGATACGATCTCCTGGCCCACCATCAGGTTCAAATCCTGCTTCTTGCCGGGTTTGAAAGTGTAGGTAAGGGTATTTGCCACGCGAAAACTGGGAGAGGTGGTGGTGGTAAGCTCGCCCAACGGAAGGTTGCCTCCTTCGTTGCGGGAGGTTGTGGTGAGCGGACCATAATAACGCTTGTTGTCGTCGTAAGAGTTGCCATAGCCGACTTCCGACCTGAATGTTAAGGCTTTGATTATTTGCCAGCTGAGTCCCACATTGGCGTTCAGGGCCTGTGTTTTGCGGTTGCGCCAGTCCTGGGCTGCCAGTTGGGTAGGATTGATGAGCGAGCGGATGAATGAATCGTAATCGACGCTTGCCTGAGATCGGAAGAGCACACGTCTGAACTCCAGTCACCCGAAGCTAGCTCGTATGCC